>JBCBHI010000081.1:0-11418 GCA_038525885.1 Bacteroidota bacterium | reverse complement strand
CTGAGGGTGGAAAATTAGGCAGGGTTAGCACGCCCATTTCCCACCCTCAGTCAATAACTAAGGCTATCCAGCTCAGTCCTCTAAAACCCATAGTATTCCCCAACGGTTGCTCCCTATACCAACTCCTGGTGAGCAACCCCATACCGCTCCTCGATATGCTGGAATGCTTCCTTCTCGGTCTGAAACCGCTTCATATTATAACCAGTCACGCGCTTCAGCACTTGGTGTAATAGGTTCCCCATGGTAGCCCCAAAAGCATTTTGGCTTTTGATGGTGACCGCGAGGTGAGTGCGGCCTAGCATCTTTTTCACACGAGCAGTGTGCACGTATTTGGTAGCCATCCACATGCGGGTACCACTCGGGAAGGTTTTCATCGCTAGCTCATTGCTCACGGCTACCTTCCAAGGGTATTCATCATACAGTTCGGGTAAGGCTCCAAAAACTTCACGGTAGTCCGCGTCCTTTGCATTTCCTAGGTGCTCCATCATCATAACTTGGAGCTCGGGTATGTGTACCAATCGAATGTCAGGGCGTTCTAGTACGATTTGGCGTGTAATAGGTTCCATAGCAGTTTGTTAGTAGCAACCCCTAAACCGGGGTTAACTTTACTTTTCAAAATGCTATATTAGATTATTTGAAGTTTTTGTTTCAATATTTTGGATGGAAGCTCCGGCCATCACGGCTAGCGTGCCTATTTCCACGATCAAGGTATTTTACGTTCTACCCGTAGGACAACAAAAAAGCCCCATCCTGGAAACAGGATGGGGCTTTTTACGAGTAGGGAAACTCAGGGAGTTTCTTGTAAGGTAAGCTGCTCCACTTTTGAGACTAGTTCTTCTTCGGCAATGATCCCCATATGAACCAGTTGAAACTGATGTGCCGCCAATTCTCTGGGAAGGATAAGCTCAGAGTCGGCACGGGGGCGTAGAAGAAGTGTTGAATCAGAATCTTTGTGCTCATAGACATACACGTTTTCCTTACTGAGCCGACGGGTGTACCCGAGCTCCACAAGGAGTTGATGGTATGATCGATAGGTAAGTAAGGTTTCGTGTATCATTCTTTCATTGTAACGTACACTTTACGCACTAAGTTATCAATATTTGCACAGTTATGCGTATCGATAACTTGACTTATGGGAATGTGCACACGGTGATACATCTGCCTTTGAATTTCCTTATCACCTAGTTTTTCTTCAAAATGCTCCTGAAAATATAACCAATAAGCAAGTTACCTTTGAGCATCATATAGGATCAACAAAACCGGTTCTAGGAATGCGGACCAAAGATTGATATCCTCAATATTTATGTCTAGATACGTATGAGTCTGGTCGGAATTAGTTTTAAATGAGTCGGTTGACTTGACCTGAACAAAGAAGAATTCGGGTTCTACATATCCTTCTTTATTGAATAGGTGCACCTGCAAATCAATCCCATAGTCATGGGGTTGGTGTCTAATAATGCTCCAGCCTTCTTTTAAGAAATGGTACTAGACATGGTTAATGCTTAGCGCCTCAATGATGTGGGCTCGAGTTCTTTGTTTTTTTCGAAGTGCAGGCATATTGTGTATTACAAATATGCACTGATAATTCATTCATGGTATGAATAAGTGTGAATAACTGATTTTTCGGTGCGATTAATAAACAAAATCGAGGAAATTATGCCTTCCAAGATGAGTGCTTGAAGCTATGTCCATTGCCTGCATAGATGATGAATCAGAAACTGTTGAAGTTCCTTTTCGGTCGCAATGCCATTGTAATACAGTTGCACTTCAACGGAGGTCCAAATATGTTCTTTTATGGGTGTGTTAGCCGTGTGGGTTTGGAAAATTAGTGTGGTATCAAGCTTATGAGATTTGAAAACCTCCAGCTCGCGCCCGTCTTTGGTATGTTCAAACCCGTAGCATTCGAGGAAAGCCTTTAGCGCATGAAAAGGTATGTAAGGGAAGGGTAGGTTCATATAATTGCAACGAACCCTTGTTTCTATTGTTCTATATTTATGATTATAGTCATAAAAAATATGTATTTATTTTAATCTCCTCGTTTGTGCGGTTAGTTTTTCTTAATTCAATAACAAAACCCCCATGCCGTTTCCAGTATGGGGGGAGGATGTACCTTCAACCAAAAGCGGACGGTTTAAACCGTCCGCTGGGAAATTATGATGGTTATGGGTTCTGCTTCCAGGAACATGCGACTGACTAGTAAAGAGCGGGCTTGCCCCACCTTAAGAATCAGGCGGTATCCCAATCGCCAATCCGCAATCGTCCTTCGTCAATCCTTTACCCCACTTTAATGTCCACTGTCAGTAGCGTACCGTCCATATCCAGCTCGGTGCCTGAGGTAGCAGCGTCCGCTTCCAGGCTCAGGGCTTGTATCTCCGCGCTAATGTAGGCCGTGTGGGTGGCAATGGCCGCTTGGGTCAGGTCATCCGCGCCCGCATAGCGCACATGGATTTTATCCTGCACCTCCAGGCCTTGGTCCTTCCGCAGGTTTTGCAGGCGGTTTACCAGCTCGCGGGCGATGCCCTCATGGCGTAGTTCGTCCGTCAGGGTCACATCCAGAGCCACGGTGAGGCCGCTCTCCGTCACTACCGACCAGCCGGGGATGTCCTCACTGGTGATGTCCACGTCCTCCACCGTAATGGTGACGGTCTCGTCACCCAGCGCGATAGGGAAGGCATTGCTACCCTCCAGCGTCTTGATGTCCTCTTGGCTCATCTGGCCGATGGCCGCCGCAATCGCCTTCATCTGCTTGCCGTATTGCTTACCCAGCTTAGGGAAGTTCGGCTTGATCTTCTTCACCAGCACCCCACTATCGTCTATGTACTCGATAGTCTTGATGTTCACCTCGCTCAGGATGATCTCCTTCACCGCCTCTATATCCGCGCGCGTTTGCTCATTGAGCACCGGTACCAGAATGCGTTGCAACGGCTGGCGTACCTTGTGCTTCTCCTTGCGACGTAGCGAGTGCGTCATACTACTGATCTGCTGGGCCAACTGCATTCTGCGCTCCAGCGCCTCATCTATGCAGCTTGTATCCGAAGCCGGGAAAGTCGTCAGGTGCACCGATTTCTCGGTGTGCTTCTGGCTAGTACCGTTCAGGTCCTGGAACAGCTGTTCCGCGTAGAAGGGCGCTACGGGAGCCATCAGCTGGCTCACGTT
This sequence comes from Bacteroidota bacterium, assembly GCA_038525885.1. Taxonomy (GTDB): domain Bacteria; phylum Bacteroidota; class Bacteroidia; order Cytophagales; family Cyclobacteriaceae; genus DMST01. The sequence continues at coordinate 8,262 of JBCBHI010000081.1, read as the reverse complement.
CAGCAGGCAAGTATACAGCGTTTGGTAGGCTGCCAGCTTGTCCTGTGCGTCGCCTTGCTTCCAGAAGCGTTTCCGGTTCAGGCGCACGTACCAGTTGCTTAGCTCCTCGGTTACGAAGTCCTGCACGGCGCGTGTGGCGCGGGTAGGCTCGTACTCATCGTAGGCCTGGCCTACCGTCGCTATCAGCGAGTTCAGGCGGCTCAGTATCCAGCGGTCTAGCTCCGTACGTTCTGCCAGCGGCACATCCGGCTCGCCGTAGGTAAACCCATCCAGGTTCGCGTACAGCGCAAAGAAGGCGTAGGTGTTGGACAGCGTACCGAAGAAACGGCGCGATACCTCGTCCACCCCATCCAAGTCAAACTTCAGGTTGTCCCAGGGATTGGCGTTGCTGATCATGTACCAGCGGGTAGGGTCGGCACCCTTGGCAGCCAGGGTCTCAAACGGATTCACCGCATTGCCCAGGCGCTTACTCATCTTGTTGCCGTTCTTGTCCAGCACCAGGCCGTTGGCCATCACATTCTTAAACGCCACGCTATCGTACAGCATACTGGCGATGGCGTGCAGCGTAAAGAACCAGCCCCGGGTTTGGTCTACCCCCTCCGCAATGAAGTCGGCCGGGAAGGCATTCTCAAAAATGTCGTTGTTCTCAAACGGTGCGTGCCATTGCGCATAGGGCATGGCGCCCGAGTCAAACCACACGTCAATCAAGTCCGGCTCGCGCCGCATCGGTTGGCCGCTCTCGCTTACCAACACCACATCGTCCACGTAGGGCCGGTGCAGGTCAAAATCTTCCGGTAGCTCCGCCTCCATCAGGCCAGCCGCTACCGCCTTCTTCACGCCCTCGCGCAGTTCTTCCAAGCTCCCTATGCATACCTCCTCGGTACCGTCCTCGGTCCGCCATATGGGCAGGGGAGTACCCCAGTACCGCGAGCGGCTCAGGTTCCAGTCCACCAGGTTTTCCAGCCAGTTGCCAAAGCGGCCCGTGCCTGTGCTTTCCGGCTTCCAGTTTATGGTCTTGTTCAGCTCCACCAGGCGGTCCTTCATCGCTGTGGTTTTGATAAACCAGCTATCCAGCGGATAGTACAGCACCGGCTTGTCCGTACGCCAGCAGTGCGGGTAGGTGTGGTCGTACTTCTGCACGTTGAAGGCCTTGTTTTGCTCCTTCAGGTGGATGCCGATTTTCACATCCGTGCTGCGGTAGTCCTTCGCCGTTTCGTCCTCGTCCGTGTAGTTCTTCACGTACATGCCCGCAAAGTCCGTCACCTCCGGGCGGAATTTACCCTGGCGGTCCACCAGCGGCACGTCCTTGCCCGTTTCGTCCTTCACGTACATACCCGGTATGCCGTTTTGCTGTAGCGTACGGAAGTCATCCGCGCCAAAGGGCATGGCTAGGTGCACTATCCCCGTACCGTCCTCCGTAGTCACGTAGTCACCTACTACTACCGTAAAGGCCGGGTGCGGCAGCTCCACGTAGGGCATCAGCTGCTCGTATTCCATACCCGCCAGGTCCTTGCCCTTCAGGCTGCCTACCACCTCATAGGGTATCAGCTTATCGCCCGGCGTATAGTCTTCCAACTTCAGGTCCTTGGCCTTCTTGTTGAAGTACCCACTCACCCGCGCCTTGGCCAGTATGGCCGTCATAGGCTCAAAGGTGTAGGGGTTATAGGTCTTCACCTTCACGTACTCTATGCCCGCACCCACGGCCAGGGCCGAGTTACTGGGCAGCGTCCAGGGCGTAGTGGTCCAGGCCAGAAAGTACTCGTTGTCTGCACCCTTTATCTTAAACTGCGCCGTGATGGAGGTATCCTTTACGTCCTTGTAGGTGCCCGGTTGGTTGAGCTCGTGCGAGCTCAGGCCCGTGCCTGCCGCCGGAGAGAACGGCTGTATCGTGTAGCCCTTGTACAGCAGCCCTTTGTCATATAGGCGCTTCAGCAGGTTCCATAGGCTCTCCATGTAGTCCCGTTTGAAAGTGATGTAAGGGTCATCCAGGTCCACCCAGTAGCCCATCTTCACCGTCAGGTCATCCCATTCGCTCTTGAAGCGCATCACCGCCTCTTTGCACTTCTGGTTATATTCCTCTACCGAGATCTTCTTGCCAATATCGTCCTTGGTGATATTCAGCTCCTTCTCCACTTGCAGCTCTACCGGTAGGCCGTGTGTATCCCAGCCCCCCTTGCGCTTCACCTGGAAGCCCTGCATGGTTTTGTAGCGGCAGAAAATATCCTTCACCGTCCGGGCCATCACGTGGTGGATGCCGGGCGTACCGTTTGCTGAGGGTGGCCCCTCATAGAAGGTAAAAGTGGGCTTGCCCTCACGGGTGCTCACCGATTTCTCAAAGATGTTATTCTCCTGCCAGTACTGCAGTACGCTGTTGGCTACTTCGGCGTAGCGTACTTGTTTGCGTTCGGGGTAGTTCACCGCTATTCTCCGATTTTGTGGATACACAACCGCCCCAAGTTCCCTTAGGTTCCTCGAGCGAATTAGGTCGCGAATTTACATGATTTCTCGGGTATTGTGGAAGGCCCCAATCGGCAATAATAATTAGGGGTTTTGGGCGTGCCTCCCGTGGGGCTTCGAGTCTCTTCGCTGCGCTCAGCATCAGCCCACACGGGAGTCGCGCTTTCGCTACTCGCTACCAAGTGGGGTCTGAGGTTCCCCCAGACTTCGAGTCCCGGTCCTTTGAACCGCCTCAATTACCGGGGGATGGACTCGAAGGCCCCACTTGGTGAGCTTAGACATGCCGCTCTATCGCTCACGCAGAATATCCTACTCGCGATCCAACGGGGACGACGGAGAAGGTAGGCCTCTTGGCTTTTCAAGCCAGCTACTGCCTTGCTATCCGGAGATGTGGAACCAAGTTCCACGGTTTGGAATGGTTCCGAAACTAAGTTTCGAAACAGATGGGTCGTGCCACCAATGTTTGGCCGGGGGCCAAAACTGGTGACACGACTGCGATGGGTGAGATATCTTTAAGACACAACTCGCTGATAACCAGACAGAAGAGGGTGGAAGGGGAAATGATGGGGTGCTAAGGACAAAGGACCGGATACTTAGAATGAGGTATTCGGTAACGAAACGATCTACTAATCAACCTCAATGTGGGATGTACTTCGTAGTCGATGATAAGTTTTGACATAAAAAAAGCCACCTGATTTGGGTGGCTTTCTTTTTGGGTACTACAATGGTTAGAAGAAACAAGGGCCAGACCAGCTCAAATTACCGTAAGACGACCAGCCAGAATAACATATGCTTCCTCCGCTACCTGTAGTGTAGGCACGTACACGGACAGATATAGTATTGGGGGAGGGGCAATCGGGTCCTATGGAAATGTTTAGAGTCCCTTGGCCAGAAATGATGAAACCATTCACCACCTGCCACTCATACTGTACTCCCGGTGGGTCAAAGAGGTTGGCGGAGGTAGTGGCATTGATGAAATTTTGCCCATCGGTATTAAAGGTGGGCGTCCGAGGAGTGCCTGGTGCTGTACAAGAGAATAAGGCTTCGGATGATTCTGAAACTTCAGAAGCGGGGCTAAATGCCGTTGCAACAAGGAAGACGGCCAATGCGGTCAAAGAAAGTAACTTTTTCATGTGAGTTTATTTTTGGTTGTATACCTACTTGTACGTGTTCCCTGGACGTTAAAAGGAATGCTTTTTGTTGGCGGTTATTTTCACGGGTTAAGCGACAAACTGCCATCTGTAAATTTGTAATATGCCCTATCCCAATCGCTCTCGTATATTCCTTGCCTGGGTAGTTAATCGATAGAGGTAGGTATTTGGCAATGAGCTGATAAACAGTGTGTTGTGACTTTCTTTAGAGTTGTTCTTTACGGCCATTTTTGAGCTGATCCTTTGGGGTGAACTTTGCCATAAATAGGAAGCGTATTTAGACGATATTTTTGTTGTTTTCAGCATAGAGAAATCATCGAAGAAAAGCCTTTCTAAGCAAGTTGATTTTCTATCTTACCATCCCTCGCAGTACGAATGGGGACGCCTGAGAAAGTAGGTCTCTAGGTTTTTCAAGCCTGCAAATGTGTTTAGGGGAATATTGCCTTGCCAACCAGAGATGTGGAACCAAGTTCCACGGTTTGGGATGGTTCCGAAACTAAGTTTCGAAACAGGAGATTTGGGGAAATGATCGGCACATTGCAGAGCCGCAGTACGGTGAGTCTCGAGCGGTTCGCAGGCTAAGTATAGGTTCAGAAAAAGCGCAAAGCGCTCATTAGGGGGTAAAGAAAATTCCCCTCCTTACCCAAGGAGGGGTTAGGGGTGGTTTTATACTTATCGCATTGCCAAAACGGCCCAAATAAATGGCCAAAGGCTGCGCTCTACCCCGGGTGTCAAAGGCATGGATGCTCAGGATCTTTATTGAAGTGAGTAAGGCCCTAGCCCTCTTCACCGGGTTGTTTCGCTCTCGCTCAACATGACTTTCGGGAGTAGCTTGCTTTGGGGGGTGAGTCCCCAATAGTAAGGCAGCAATCCAGCTTACCATCCCTTGCAGTACGATCTGGGGCGCCTGAGAAAGTAGGTCCCTAGGTTTTTCAAGCCAGCAAAAATGTAAAGGGGTAATATTGCCTTGCTAACTGGTGATGTGGAACCAAGTTCCACGGTTTTGGGATGGTTCCGAAACTAAGTTTCGAAACAGGAGGAGCAGCGGGCACGACTGCTTTGGGAGCAAGGGTTAAACGCAACAGAATGCAAAATGACACCCTCTTTGAATAAGGTTAAAGCCCTTTTTCCAAGTGCAGTTGAGCGGCATAGGGTACAAGGGTAGTGGAATGCGTGGCTTCACGGTGACCCTTCGCGAATACTTCGTACTTTCGGGCGGGGTAGGGCCGCGTGGTTCTGCCTTACCCATGACTAGATGGTGGTTCTGTGAATCTATCTTCCCTTATCTCAGTAGTGGTCATCGTTTTGGGGTTTCAGACCCTGATTCTGGTGGTTTTGCTGCTGCAAAACCGGGGGAAGAATCACTCCTTTGGCTGGCTGTCCTTGTTGTTGGGCTTTTTTCTGCTTTCGCTGATCAACTACGGATTGCACTACCTGATGCTAGCCGCCGAGCGGACGGCGTGGATTCCGTACCTGCAACTGGAGCTACTCTATGGCTTCGGCCCGGCTTTGTACCTCTACACCAAGAGCCTCACGGATACAGGGTTTCGGTGGCGTAGAAGTCAACTAATCCATTTTGTGCTGCCCGCGTTGGAGTTGTTCTACTACCGTACTTCCCTCTTTCGGGAGGGTAGCCTCGGGCTAGCCGAGCGCGCCGAAACGGCGGGCCAGTTTGTGTTTCAGGTCATGCAATGGGGCGGGATGCTCTCGGTGCTGGGCTACTTGGTGGCTACACTGTTCTTACTGCTTCGTTACCGCAGGTGGCTGACCCAGCACTACTCTAACCTAGAACGCCGCGCCCTGGGCTGGCTAGAAAGGCCCGTGATATTGTACGCGGCCTTTTGGTTGCTATGGCTACCTACCCGCATCCTCGACATCGTGGTGTTTGCCGACACTTTGCGCGGCTACTACTTTCATCTTGGCTTTTTGGCCGCTGCCGCTCTTACCTGCTGGGTGGGTTTCAAAGGCTACCTCACTGCCCACTCGCACCCTCAGGGGTTTCTGGCCGAACCCAGCCTATCTCCTCCGACCATAGCACCCGACCCTGATCTTTCAGCGGTAGCCGAAACCCTCCGGCAGAAGATGGCCGCAGAGCGGTATTACCTGGAAAGTGATCTCACCTTGGCGACCCTCGCTAAGCGAATGGGTTTTCCACAGAAGGAGATTTCGCGGGCCTTAAACTCGGTGCTGCACCTCAGCTTTCACGCCTTTGTGAACACCTACCGAGTGGAAGCCTTCAAGGAAAACCTAACTAAGAAGGAGTTCGCTCACCTCAACCTTCTGGGGGTGGCGTTAGAGAGTGGCTTCGGTTCTAAGTCAAGCTTCAACCTGGTTTTCAAAGCCACTACTGGGCTAACGCCCAAACAATATCAGGATCGGCAGGCCCAAAAGAAGTCCTAAGACGCGTCTTAGGACGATGGGAAGGCGTGAGAAGGGCAGTTTTGCTCAAAAGATCTCACGATGAACCGAAAACTCCTATTCCTCTTGGCGTACCTATTTTTGGCTAGCTTGCCGCTGGGTGCGCAGTCCCATTCCACTTTCGAAGCAAGGGTAAATTCCCTCGTACGCAGCGGCACGCTGCCCTCCCTAGCCGTGGGGGTACTCAAAGACGGGCAGATCGTCTACGAGCAAGCCTTTGGCTTGGCCGACCATGAGCGTAAAGTAGCGGCCACGGTGCATACGCCGTATCAGTTGGCTTCCCTCACCAAGCCCTTCACGGCCACGGCCGTTATGCAACTGGCGCAATCGGGCCGCCTCGGTCTGGACGATCCCATCACGCGATACGTGAGGTTGCAAAAGGCGGATAGCAGCTTCGCCGATCCTACGCTGCGGCAGGTGCTTAACCACACCGCCGGCCTGGGCACCTATTTCGATATCTACTATGCCGATGAAGCAATACGTCCCGTTTCCTTTGCCGAAGCCTGGGCGCAATACGGCATCCAGTTTCAGCCGCCGGGCCTCGTTTGCGAATATTCCAACCTGGGCTATGGCCTGTTGGGCCATGTGGTGGAACAGGTGACGGGGCAAGCCTTTGGCGACTACGTGCAGCAGCACATTTTTGCCCCCTTGGGCATGGAAAACTCCTTTCTGGTAGACTCAGCGGCAGGTAGCGACCATCTAGCCCCAAAATATGACCCCGAGCTAGAACCGCTACCCGAGGTATGGAACAACACGCCGGGCGCGGGCAATCTGGCCGCTAGCGTGCGTGACCTGTTGACCTTCGGCCGTGCTCAGTTGAACCCCACTGACTTCCCCGGCCTTCCTACGGAGGCCATCACCGAGATGCACACCTACCGCGAACCGGATGCACTGTTTCACTACTACCAAGCTACCCGGTACACCTTGGGCTGGTACCGTCGGGACGACGATGGGGGGCAGCCCGTGGTGTGGCACGAAGGGGGCATGATGGGGGCGAGTACGGTGCTCAAGCTCTACCCCGAGGAAGACTTAGCTTTGGTCTTGCTTACCAATACCTATCAGCCTGCCGTGCTCCGGCAGCTCACGGATGCTTTGACGAGCGAGTTTATTGCCAAATACCAACCCTCGCCCCTCAATGAACTGGCCGAGTATACTTCCGTAGCGGCCGATTCGGCCTGGCTGGGTACTTGGGAAGGGTGGGTGCAGGCAGGGGAGACTCGAATGCCGCTATCACTATCCATCGCGGCGGATGGCATTGAGCTAAGCTACACCGACGAGCGGTACCGCTCATTCCTCACGGATGGTCAGCCCTTGCCTATTCGCTCCCAGTTGCTGTTTGGGGCGGTCAACCAAAGCTACTTTGTGGGCACGGGCATGGGTGAGTTGCCCACTGCGGACCGTCGTGGGGCGTTGCCACATTTGTGGTCTTTCAAGTTCTATCGAGAAGGGAACACCCTGCGGGGCACGCTTGTAAGCCTAGCAGCGGGTACGCGAGAATATTACGCCAAACCGTATGCTCTTGAGCTGAGGAAACGCTGAGGGGCAAACTGCCTAGCGAAAGCCCAGCAGGTTTTTTGGGATGACCTGTTGGGTGATTTAGACCTGACGAATTCCCTGACAGGCGAGATAGCCTCCCAAATTATCAGTGGCTTGTTTCTGCCTTGTCACAATCAAAATAACAGCCTCTTCCTTTACCTTAGGATTATATACCAGGTACATGCCTCCTGCATTGCTATTAGGTGGTTGGCCCAACGGCGACTCCCTGGAGAGGTAGCGCCGTTGGACCGGGCATGACTGAAAGGACAATGATAGTCTACTCAATCACTAAGGTGGTGCTTCCCTGAGCCTCGGGGGTGATCACCTGGAGGAGGTACATCCCCGAAGTGAGGCTACTTACATCCAGTTGCCCGCTGACTCCGTTGCCGGAGTGCTCCAGGCACACTTTGCCTTGTGCATTGATTAGCTGAACCCGGTAGGGGCTATGGGCCAAGGACTCGGGTAGGGCTACCTGTACCGTATGCTGTGCAGGATTGGGATATACCTTCCAACCCGTCAGTAGTGGAATCTCAAGTCCGGTTACGGGAGGCTCTTGTACCACCAAAGTAAGGACGGCTGACCCCACAGAGGGATTCCCTACTGAATCCAAGGCCAGGCTGTCCAACATCTGCACGGTGAAAGTTCCGGGGCCTTCCGGATCAAAGACCACAATCCACTGGTTAGCGCTGTCTCCCGCATC
>JBCBHI010000080.1:0-11567 GCA_038525885.1 Bacteroidota bacterium | reverse complement strand
GTTCGTCTCGCTCCTCACGGATGTTGGTCAGGCCAAATTCATTGACGGGCCTAAAGGAATTGTTGAGAATGTAGCAGTCCAGGTCATTATCCAAGTCATAGTCAAAAAAAACGGCGTGTGTAGAAAACCCTCCGTCGTCCAGCCCATACTTGCTGGCTTGTTCTAAGAAAGTACCGTCTTGCTGATTGATAAACAGTTCGTTCTCCTTATCGCCACCCTCAGGATTGCCCGAGTTGCATACATAGATATCCAGCCATCCATCTCCGTTTACATCGGCCATACTTACTCCGGTAGACCAGGTTTTGGTACCCTCCACGCCAGCCGATTCGGTAACGTCTTCAAACTGCCAGTTTCCTCGGTTGATAAAGAGGCGGTTAGGCAACATATTGGCCGTCAGATAGATGTCCGTCAGTCCATCATTATTGACATCCCCCAGCGCTACACCGCCACCATTGTAGTAGTTGCGGTAGCGAAATACATCAAAGGATTCATCGAGGGTAAGGGTATTGGCGAACACGACTCCCGTATAGTCATCGGGCATTCTGGAAAAAAGGGTATCCACCTCGGGAGGGCCACTTTGGCAAGCAGCCAAAAAAATGGCGAAAAAATATGCGGGTAGTAGCTTCTTCAGCATAAAGAATGTGCAGGAAATGCGGGCTTACCTATTGGGGCCAAGATAATCCAAATAGGTATAAAAAAAGCAAGTGGCTTTGGGGCCACCTGCTTTAAAGGAAAAGGATCGTTGCTTAGTATCCTGGGTTTTGCGCCAAGTTAGGATTGGTATCCACGGCTGGCTGCGGAATGGGGAACAAGTTCCGGGTAGGGTCCGAAGCAGGTTTCTCATTCCAGGCATCATTGAATTTGCCAAAACGAACCAAGTCCGTCCGGCGAATTCCTTCCCAGTAGAACTCAAATCCACGCTCGTCCAGGATTTCCTGACCATCAGCAGAAATGCTGGTGAGGTCGGCTACACCCCGCTCGCTACGTACCTCGTTGATCAAGCTCAAAGCCATTGCATTGTCACCAGAGCGCCAAGCGGCTTCCGCTTTCATGAGCAATACATCTGCATACCGAAGCAAGGGATTGTCAGTAGTAGGGTTGTCCAGAGCACCCGCGTAGTCAGGCTCATACTTGATTACCCGAATACCTTTCTCCTCCGAGGCACCCGATATAGGTACGTCCGCAGAGAAATCCAGCGGGTTACCGTCCCTTTGAGTCAGGTCATCCCCTTCAGAGTTTACCTGCTGGCCTTCCAGGAAGCCAAAGTGCAAACCGCTGTTGGCCGCCATGCCTTCGGTAGGCTCACCGTAGAAACGCTCGTCCGTCTGATCAAACTTGCTGTAAAAATCAGACAAGGTGGTAAACCCGTTCCATCCGCCAGGATTCTGGTTGTAGTGCAAGGTCATGTAGTACCGTGAGCCAAAAGGCGCTCCGCGGTTGTCACCAGACTCGTTGCGCAATACCAGGATGCTCTCCGGCGAATTCTGGTTGTCAACCCCAAAATTGTCTACAAAGTAATTGCTAGCCAGGCTAAACTGGCCTGAGTTAATCACCGCATCACACGCAGCCATCGCAGCAGTCATGTCAGCATTAGAGGCTTCCGCAGCACCGTCGTAAATGAATTTGTTTAGGTACACCCGCGCCAAAATAGCTTGAGCGGCTTCCACTGTAGGCAAGTCATATACTCCATCTGCCTTACTGGGCAAGTCACCTGAAGCAATGGCAGCTTCCAGGTCTGATATAACGCGTGTAGCAGCATCTGCCCGAGAAAGAACATCAGGAGCACTTACGAAGTCCGTATTGTCCACTTCACGGAAAGGCACCTGACCAAACAGGTCTACCAAGTGCCACATGAGATATGCACGCAATACGGTTGCCTGAGCTCGTTTTTCACCGATGGTATTGCCAATAGCAAGGTTCGCCCGGGTTACCCCTTGGTGCAAGTTATTCCATGCGTTGAGTACCTCAGGGTGAGTAGGGTCCCATTGGTGAGTGTGCAGAGTGGTCCATACCCCAAAGTCGAACCAGTCAGTACCCCGAGTAGGGCCCATGAGTTCGTCAGAGGAATGAAAGGCCAGGGCCGTTACACTCTGTTGCCCATTGAGGGCTACGGACATAGAATTGTAAATAGGATCCAGAGCCGTTTCCGGATCTACCGTACCAGCATCGAGGGTAAAGTCTTCCTGTACCACCGAGTCAAGCAGCGTCTCTTCGAGCTGACATGCAGTCAGCGACCCGAATACCAACGCCACACTTACAATTGATTTTACTGATTTATTCATCACATCGGGTGTTTAAAATCTCACATTGAAGCCTGCCTGGAAGGTACGGCTCCGAGGGAAGCCAGTATAGTCGATAGCCGTAGAAGGAATATCGTTCAAGGCTTTGTTCACATTCACCTCAGGGTCATATCCTGAGTATTGTGTTAACACAAACAAGTTCTGACCTGAAACGTAGAAACGCAAGCTAGAAATGGCCTCAACATTACTCATGTCCACATTATATCCTGCCGTGAAGTTGTTCAAGCGCAAGAATGAGCCATCTTCCAAATACCGGGTAGAAGGAATGGGAGCTTCCAAACGATTCTCATCAGCATCTGCCACTTCCTGAGTTACATTACGGCCATTGGCCAAAGCACCCTTCAGGAACAGTGCGTTTGCAGTATTGTTATACACTTGGTTGCCAGCCAAACCATTGAAGGTCACATTGAGATCAAAGGCACCTGCTGACAGGCTGGTGTTGAAACCGTAGATCAGGTCAGGATGAGGCGAACCTACGAAGGACAACTGACCGTCGTTGGCAAACTGCTGAACTCCGCCTTCCAGGCCAGTGAACTCACGCATGTACCACACATTCAAGGGCTGTCCTTCGGTGATCCGCTGCGCGTAAGCACCCGACAAACCTTGTCCGTTGATTTCTCCCGTATTGAAGAAGGTATTACCCAAACCGCGTACTTCATTGGTCAGCAGGTAGGTAATGTTACCCCCGATATCCCAACGCAGGTTAGCATTGTCTACGGCTACGTAGCTTGCGCTAAACTCCAAACCGGTATTGACGATGGTGGCATCCAGGTTATCCCAGAAAAACTGAGTAAAGGCAGGCTGCGCGGTAAAGAACTGAGCCAAAAGGTCGGTGGTTTCCTTATTGAAGAAATCAAACGTACCACTCAAGCGGCCTTCCATCACGGCAAAATCAAACCCAACATTCAGCTGGCTGGTTTGCTCCCACTTGATGTCGGGGTTACCAAAGGCTAGCAGGGTAAGTGAACCGGATGCATTGTCAATTTGGAAACGATTGATCGCCAATCCATTCAAAATCTCCTGGTTACCTACTGCTCCCCAACCACCACGTAGTTTCAGATCGGTAAAGAAGTCAGGAATAAAGGGCTCTTCAGACAAACGCCAGCCCAAGGCAATAGAAGGGAAATATCCGTAACGGTTGTTCGGTCCAAAGCGGGACGAACCGTCTGCACGAAGGGTAGCCGTGATCAGGTATTTATCTTGAATGCTTGTGTTTACCCGTCCGTAGAAAGATTGCAGTTGGGAAATCTCACCGTCTGAGGCAAAGGGATTGTCACCTCCACCAGGAGAAGTACCACCGTCTACGTTGTTGAAGCCTAAGAATACGTCACCCGTAGGTAGGTTAGTTACCGAGAAACGGTGCCCACGGTTAGAAAACTGCTGGAAGGAATGACCTGCCAGTATCTCCACATTGGCGTTGCCAAGATCCAGATCATAAGTAACGTAGTTCTCTAGCAATGAGCTGGACAAATAGCGGTTGTACAGGGTAGCACGACCGTTGGCATTTTCCAGAGAGGTACCTGGGAAGAACAAGCGAGGATCATAGAATACCCGACGAACAGACTCACCGTTGTCTACCCCTGCATTGATGCGGTATTTGAAATTATCAGTAAGGTTTACGGTAGCCCCAATGTTACCCAGGATACGGGTAACGCGCTCTTCATCCGTAATGTACTCGATCATGGCTATAGGATTACGGAAATCATTACTAATCACCGCCGAGCCAATAGCATCAGAACCTTGGTAGAAGTTGCCGTTAGCATCCCGCACCGGAATAGTAGGGTTAGCTTGCAGCGCCGCCCCAATCAATGAACCCTGGAAACCAGCGTTGTTAGAAATGGGTACGTTGTTGATAGAGTTCTGCGAAGCCGTCAACTGAAAATCCAGGTTAATCCGGTCATTCAAGAATCGGTGAGTACCGTTGATCCGGCCTGTCAAACGAGTAAAGTTTGAGGTCTCTACAATTCCGTTTTGGTCCAGGTAGCTCAAGGACATCCGGTAGGTAGAATTCTCGCTACCGCCACCAAAACCAATAGAATGGCCGTGTGAAACGGCATTGCGGAAAATCTCATCTTGCCAGTCAGTGCTACCACCGAAATCAACCGCAGAAGCCGTAGCACCAGCCGCTACCGCTGCAGGTACGTACTCATCGGCAGTCAACAGATCAACCTTGTTGGGCAACTGATCTACCCCGATAAAGCTGTTATAAGTCAAGGTACCTTTACCTGGCTCACCCTTCTTGGTGGTGATCATAATCACCCCATTAGCACCACGAGAACCGTAGATGGCTGTAGCGGAAGCATCCTTCAGCACGTCGATGCTTTGGATATCGTCTGGGTTCAAAAAGGCCAAGGGGTTAGAAGCTGCTCCGCCTCCCAAATCTACCTCATCAACTCCTGCATCGCCGATAGAGCGACCGTCTACTGGGAACCCATCAATCACATACAACGGGTTGTTATTGGCCCGAATAGAACTAGCACCACGGATGGTTACATTCACACCGCCACCAGGCTGACCGCTGGAGGGTGTAATCTGTACCCCAGCTAGTTTACCTTGGATCAGCTGATCCGGGGAGTTGATCACCCCAGCGTTAAAATCTTTAGCGTCTAGGGAAGCCATGGAACCCGTCACGTCCCGTGCCTCCTGCACACCGTATCCCACTACTACAACTTCACCCAGCTGAGCGATGTCTTGTACCAGGACAACATCAATCACGGAACGTGCTCCCGGATCAATCTCCTGCTCTACATAGCCTACTGAGGAGAAAACCAACACGTTACCAGCATCCACCTGAATGCTGTAGTTTCCATCCAAATCGGTGGTGGTACCGGATCCGGTCCCTTTCACCCGAATCGTAACCCCTGGGAGGGTAGATCCGTCAGTTGCATCTGTTACTGTACCTCTCACGGTCCTCTGTGCATACACAGTAGTACTCGCTAGAAACAGCAAGCAGACGGCAACCCCTGTTACCAGTCTGTAAAAAGTATTCATATAGCACCAAATGTTTAGGTTATTCAAAATAATTATAGATCTACATAGTTTGTTCTCAGTCGGATTACCAAAAGGCCCCCACTACTATGGCCGTGATGACCAGCAGTAGGACTGCCAGGATGCGGAAATTCTTGTACCAAGGCATACCCCGCAACTCCTCGGTTTCGTCCCGAAACAGTTGCGGAGTCCAAATCATATCTTTCAACTTCTCAGCCGCAGGGGCATGAGAGGCCAAACTGACCACCACCCCTACCAGCAGGCATCCTATCAGGATAATGGGAGCCTTGTGCAGAAAATGAACCTCGTTGAGTGCCTCAATTTCCAGGAAGCTCAACGAAGGATTGTCAGCACCCATGGTGCTAAGCAGGGAAAGTACTGCGAAGGCAAAGCCCACTACTAAAGCAGCTAGAGCGCCGTTACCATTGGCCCGTTTCCAAAACAGACCTAGCAGGAACACCGCAACCACCGGAGGGGCAATCAGGCCAATGACAATCTGCAGGTATTCAAACAAGGAAGAGAAGCGCTCAATTTGTGGGGCCCAAGCAGCAGCTAGAACTACCAAAATCACTGTAGCAATTTGCCCCACCCGAACCAGTTGCTTGCTAGACAGATTCGGGTTGATGTTGGCCACAAAATCCATGGTGATCAGCGTACTAGCAGAGTTAAGGGTCGCGCTAATACTAGAGGACATGGCTGCAAGTAACCCGGCAATCACCAAACCTAGAATACCCGTGGGCAACAGGTTATAAATCAGCACGGGGTAGGTCATATTGGGGCAGTCACCGAGCCGTGTACATAGCTCCGTTCCACCCGCTTCCGTGGGGATGTAGTAGTTGAGTGCTGATATATCCAGGGTGCCAAAAAGCACAATCGCCACCGTACCCGGTAACACCATAAAGAAAACCACGGGCAGCTTGAGTAGCCCAGCGAACAAGGCTCCCCACCTTCCGTGGTTCAGATCTTTGGCTCCCAAAGCCCGCTGTACCATAAACTGGTTGTTGGCCCAGAAGTAAAAACCCAAAATAGGCACTCCAAATACCAACCCAGTCCAGGGCATAAAGGCATCATCCTGAGGACGGACCAGGCTCATGGCATCGGCTGGAGACTTGGAGAGTATCCCGCCAGCCGTGGCTTCATTCAGGCCAGCCATCATGCCGCTCCAACCGCCTACTTCGGTGAAACAGAAATAAGTGAGCAGGATAGAGCCACCTATGAGTAGGATGGCCTGAATCACTTCGGTCTGCACTACCGAATTGAGCCCACCAGGGATCGTGTAAGCCGCAGCGGCCAGAGCCAGACAGATGATAATGACAATGCTGGATACTTCAGGAAAGATGATCTTGAGAATGAGATTGCCCGCGTATAACCCGGCAGCGGTATCCACAATAACATTCCCAATGATGGTAAGGCCTGAAAAAAAGTAACGGCTACGCTTGTCGTACCTTCTTTCTAGAAACTCCGGCATGGTGTACACTTTGCTACGCAAGTAGAAAGGCAAGAAAAAGATGGCGAAAAAGACCAGCACGACCGTGGCCATCCATTCGTAATTGTACACGGAGAAGTTGCCGTTGAAGGCATCGGAAGAAAGACCGATGAGGGTATGGGAACCAATGTTGGCAGCAAAGAGAGAGATGCCCACAATGGGCCAAGTCATATTACGTCCTGCCAGGAAATACTCCTCCGAGCTAGATCGCTTCGCTTTCAATAAACCGTACACTATCACCCCGATGATGTACACCACGATGATGATCAGATCAATGCTACTAAGCGAAAAATTATCCATGCAGCAGGTAACTATAGTATTTGGTCAAGAAACCGATTAAACCACGTAAAGTTTACTTAATCGATTTTTGCCAATTTTTAGGTTTTCAGGGGTAATGTTAAAAGATGCTCAAAAATGGCATCAATACATGAAGGCATTTTAAATATTTCCCAATCGTGGGGCAAGTTTCTGAGTACTCAAAAAAAGACAAGAGCGCTTCGCAATCGATTTCGTTACCGTTTTCGGTAATTTTCCGGTACCTAATTTAGACCGAGTCTAAACAAAGGGTTTTAAAAACTCCGAAAACGTTTTAGATTTGAAATAATTCTGTGCACACATCGAAGACCAAATAATATTTCCGAAATGTTTTCGGAATCTATTGCATGAAACAGCAACCTGTCACACTGAAAGACATTGCCGCCAAACTGGGGGTGAGTGTAGCTACGGTATCGAGAGCATTGCGTGGATACCCTGATATTCGACCAGAAACCAAAGAGGCCGTATTGGAGCTAGCCGAAGAAATGCGGTACCGCCCCAACCCGCTGGCCATGAACCTGCGGAAGAACCAATCTAACATCATAGGTTTGATGATTCCGGAGGTAGTGCATCACTTTTTCTCATCCATCATAGAGGGAGTCATGGAGGTGGCCGAAGAGCAAGGCTACACCGTCATGATTTGCCAGTCCAACGAGGAGTTTGATCGCGAAAGACGGGACGTAGGGATGCTGCTCAGTGCCCGGGTAGACGGCCTGTTAATTAGCCACGCCAACTCCACTACGGACTTTGCTCACTTACAAGAGTACCTGGACTTAGGTATTCCCATTGTGATGTATGATAAGGTGACCGATAATCTGGACGTATCCAAGGTGGTAGTAGATGACTACCAGGGGTCTTTTCAGGCTACCGAGCATTTGATTGTACAAGGCTGTACCCGCATAGCTCATATTCGCGGACCACAGGGCGTAAAGAATGCAGAAGAACGGCTACAAGGATATAAGGAAGCCCTGATCAAACACGGACTGCCCGTAGATGAAGAACTTATCAAGTCCACCTACAAGGTTGATTTGGCAGAAGGAGCCTCTGCTACCAGCGAATTGCTATCCCTCCCCCACCCGCCTGATGGCATATATGCCGTTACCGATCTGGTGGCCCTGGGAGTGATGCAAACCCTAAGGGAGTCAGGCATTCGGGTGCCAGACCAAATGGCCGTAATTGGCTTTAGCAATTGGTTTGTCAGTTCCGTGGTAGATCCTCCGCTCAGTACGGTACACCAGCCCGGAACTGAGATTGGTAAAACGGCCACCACCATGCTCATTAACGAGATCCGGCTGGGGCAAGCGGAGAAGGCGGTAGTACACGAAACGCGGGTGCTCAATACCCGGCTAGTGGTTCGTGAGTCCAGCAAACGAAAACGCGGATAAAGAAGCCTAGTACTAGATACTCCTAAAAAACAAGCTATTGCCGGGGCAAGACTATCCAGGGATACTCTGAACTACCCAAAATGGTGCCGTCATTACCATCGGCCCTTCGAAGGTAATTTCGGGTAGTCTCCGCGGTAGGGTCTACGGGCTTTACATCCAACACCAGAGCAAAAGAAGGCGTAGCCGAGGGACCTAAATAGGCGATGAATACCCTTTTTCTATAGTCGATCTCCCGTGTGTTTTTTATTAATTGGGTGACTTGAGCATATTCTGATTGCAGAGTCATAGCGTCCAGCGGTTTAATCAAAAGGACACTATCGCTTTCAATAAATGGCCGACTAGATTGGGCGATTGAAATGGCAAAACTCTTGACCAGGTCCAATTGGGTTACGTACTTCTGGATATCCTCATTCCTCTTGGTATCCATCTTCGCATTCATGGCTTCCACCTCATTCAGAGCCTGCTGGTATTGCAGTTCTAAGGCGCGAATTTGTGCTTCTGATTGGGCAATTTGACTCCTACCTTGTTTTATTCTTTGAAGAAGTCTTGCGGTATCTCTCTCGTAGTTGAAGGTGGCATCGGTGTATATCTCAGAGAGTTGTGAATAATTCCGGTTTAGGTCCACAATTTGAATCTTCAGGGAATCTTGTGTAGCGTCCAGGCTACGCTCCAGCTGACTAATACTGGCCATAGCCCTATTATTCATCATGTGTAATTTCCCAATAGAATCAATTTCTACATTCAATAAACTGTCTCGGTTATGAATGGTCAAGTTTGCCAGGCTTACATCCTTTCTTGCTTCCTCTAGTGTTTCTTCTAGTGCAGTTATAGTCGAATCTCTATTGGTGATACCTTCTTCAAGATCAATGATCCTTGAGTCCAGATATTGGATTTCTAACTCTCGTATTACCTTTTCCCCATCTTGGTAAATGATAAAGCCTACCAATACGACCGCCAACACGATGACGGCTCGGGTTAATAAGCGTCTGCGCTTGATATTCCGGTCACTTCTCTCCAGAAAACGGATAATATCCCTTACCGATTCTGAATATTGGTTGGCCCAAACCAAGGCCGTATTTTCTCCCTGCTTATAGTGACGAAATTCTCTGAATTTTATCCAACTGTAGTATTTCTTGATGGACTTTTTATCCAGCAAGGCCCCCTTCTTTTTTTGGTAATCCTTGGTTCGCCTTTCTAGCTCCTGTAGCAGATCCTGATTGTGTTTTTCCTGGGGGATCCATTCATGGGCTAGCGTGTCCCATTTTTCCATCAGGGACTCATGCGCAATATCAATCTGGGTATCATCATTCAAGGGCTCATTGGGCGGTGGCATCAGGAAATTGGCCCCGTCCTGACGAAAGGCATTTATGATACTTTTAAACTCAGTTGGAGTGCTCCCAGAAAGCTTCTGCAGAAGGCCATAGGGAGCGGGATTTCGTTCTCGCTTTCCATCTGCCGTAACCCGGCTCAGCCGCTGAAAAATCCGCTTCACATGAATGGGCAATCCATCATCTTCCGCTTTTAAGGAGGCCAATATTTCATCTGCATGCGTAGAGAGCGCTCCGCCCAATTCTTTTACCTCCTCATAGTCCTGGAAGGTAATCTCCCTTTCGGCATCGCTCTCCACTGCAGTCCATCTATGAGAAGCGTTGTCCCACATCCGCATGAGCAAATGCTGCACCACGGGCAATTGGTCTGGGTCCTCCTGAATATTGTTCAATAAGCGCGAAACCACATTAGGAGCCATTCTCACATAAGGCTCCTCTCCTATGCTCAAGGGCCCAGTGATGATCTGCTTGTACTGTTTGCGGCTGAGCCGGGGTACTAAAAAGTGCCCCTGATTGATCTTTTCGGGCAATCCCAAATACTTGGAGGTGCTACCGTAGTAATCGGACCGCATGGTGAGCACCACGTATATCGGTACCGTAGTCGTATTGCTGGCATTGATCAGCAGGTTGACAAACTGAACCTTTTGGTCTTGCTGTTCACTATCTTCAGAAAACCGAAACAGCTCCTCAAACTGGTCAATGAACAGCAAAATAGGGTCAGAAATGCCGCTCTGCTGGTAGGATTCTACCAGCCCCAAGGCACTACTCTCCAGGTTGGTTTCTATATAGTCAACAATGGGAGTATCGCCCAGTACCGCAGGATCTTCCAGAGCACGGATGAGATTTTGCAAGGGGGAATCCTCTGGCCGGCAGATGGCAAACCGCCAGGTTTGCTCCTCCTGTTGCAGCTTAGGAATAAGCCCAGCCCGAATGAGAGAGGATTTACCGCTGCCAGACACCCCTACCACGCAGACAAACCGATGTTGTTCCTCTAGCAGCAGCTGAGAGATTTGAGCTACTTGTTTGTCTCTACCAAAGAAGTACTGCTGTTCATCTCCCCGAAAGGGCCGAATACCAGGAAATGGATTTCGTAAGCCGCTCATAGGTTGTCCAGGTCAGTTAGTTGATCCATCACATTGGTGCGCAGCATTTGAAAAGGGGCAATTTGTACATCAATGTTATCGCTGTAATCGCTCCGCTGAACCTCTTGGGTGAACTTTCCCTGTTGCTCATCAAATTCCGAAACACTCTCATCAATCCAGGCAATCAGTGGCTGCTCCTCAAACTCGTCAGCCGCAATTTCATACTGCAAAGCTTGAATGGACTTTTCCTTTCCTTCCAGCAAGTCTCCGTATTCTTTGCCGAAAAAATGCACGGACAACTGGGCCTTTTGCAAAAAAGTGGCAATGGTTTTCTTGGCTTCTTCCGGCTCGGAGGGCAAGCGCTTATTGGGAACCACCAGGTAGTTCATTTTCACCAACTCATCCCTTAGTTTTTTCCGGTAATGGTATACGTCCCCAGAGGGTACACTGAGATACACCACGGTTTCATCCGTATCGGCTGCCTGGTTCTCTTCTTCCCTTTCCTTGCAGCGGTGCAGGATCTCAAACGCAAGCTGATTGATCAGTTTACGATAGGGCTTTTTATCATCTACATACTCCAGTTCCGGCATGACTTCTTTGTGAAAGAGACCAACGTCAGCTACCGCGAATTGGAGTATGTAGATGATAAAAAGCCCTATCGTAAACTGATCAATCAGCTTGCG
>JBCBHI010000079.1:0-11642 GCA_038525885.1 Bacteroidota bacterium | reverse complement strand
GATGAACGACATGGCCTTTGAGTTGCGGGACAATGACCCTAGCATGCTGAAGGAGGTAGCTGCGGAGGCTTTGGATCTTGCACAAGGAGAGCACTACCTGCACGGCGAGGGATATGCCCGAGCCCATTTGGGGTACTACTACAGTATACAAGGAGACCGGGAACAGGCACATCAGCAGTTGGAGTCTGCCCAAAAGATCATGCTCCAAATGGGTGAAAATGAAGGCGTTGCCCTCACCCATTTATACTACGGCTTCTTGTACTGGGAACTTGGTGATCTTAATCAAGCTCTGGAAGAGGTAGGCCAGGCCATGAAGTATACCCAAGGCCCAACCTCCATCATACGAGGGTGGTGTTTGTACTTGTTAGGGGTATTTTACATCGACCTGAAAAATCAGGATAAAGCCTTACAGTATTTACATCAGGCAGTCCCAGTATTTGAGAATAGAGAGCACGAGCATGGACTAGGTAGAACTTACAATGCCATGAGCAAGGTATACCTGGAAACCAAGAAGCTAGACAAAGCACAAGAATATGGCATGCTCTCACTCAAGGTTCACCGCAGTAGCGGGTATGCCGTAGGAGTAGCCCGCTCCTATCACGACCTGGGAGTGATCGCCCTGGAAGAAAAGGCCTACGAAGAAGCGCGATACTTCCTAAATAAAAGTCTGGAGATTCGGCGTGACTCCGAGAACTTCTCGGGCATCATCAGTACGCTTACCGACCTGGGCCAAGTCTATTTTGCAGAGGGCCACTACCAAAGTGTAATTAGCCAGGCCCAAGAGGCTCTTTCGCTAGCCAAGGAAAAAGAGGCCAAGGGCAAAATGGACCGTATCATTCGGCTATTGGTGCAATGCTATACTGCTATGGGCATGCTAGATGAGGCCGTAGCCCAATACGAAAGCCTGTTTGAGATTGGCACTACCAACGAAACCCAAACGGCCAAAACCAGGATCACTGAAATTGAGAATAAGTTTCAGGCGGAAAAGCGGAAGCAAGAGGCGGAGATATACCGCCTAAAGAACGTAGCACTAAAGAAGGCTTACGAAGAGATTCAGGATTCGCTACACTATGCCAGACGGATGCAGGAAGTTTTCCTTCCCAGTAAAGACCGTCTCACGAAAATCTTCTCCAAGTCCTTTTCATGGTTTCAGCCTCGCGAAGTGCTTTCGGGTGACTTCTTTTGGCTAGCCAACACGCAAGACCATACTTGGTTTGCCGTGGCAGATAGTACCGGTAGAGGGGTACCCTCGGCCATGTTCTCCAGCGTGATCATCCATGCACTGCACTATTTACTGCATGAGGAGCAACACGCCCAACCTCATGACTTGATTCAGGCACTGCATCAAATCCTCTACGTACAATTCAATAAGGAGAAAGGTGGAAAAGGAGCCGACCACGTGGCTATCTCCATCTGCAGGTACCATGCTCCTTCGCAAACGCTAGCTTTCTCTGGGGCAGACCAGTCCTTGTTCCTCGTACGTGACGGGGAAACGAATGTAGAGGAATACCGATCTCACCGACATCCTTTGGGGGACTCGGCGGACCCCATCAAGGCACATACCGAGGAAATAACCATGGGAGCGGGCGACCGACTTTACTTGGTCACGGATGGCCTTACCAACCAGTTTGGCGGCCACGACGGCCACCGGCTGATGAAGAAAGGGGTAAAAGAGATGATTCTGGAACTACAGGCCAACCCTATGGAGAATCAAGGCAAAGAACTCAATAAGCTATTCCGTGCCTGGAAAGGAATGCAAAGGCAAGTGGATGATATCTGTGCCTTGGGTATAGAATTCTAATCTTGGAGGTGGATTAGTCGTCCTGATAGGGACGATTCAAAATGGCATTGAGTACAATAGCGTCCCGGACCCCATTACTATTCTTCAGTAAATTGGCATAGTAATTCTCCTCTTTCTCTTCAATTTTAAATTCTTCGAAGCGGCCGGCTTCGGTGGTAGCATTACGAATCATGTTCGCCTCATGCTTGATCTGTTCTACCCTACGAGCTGCTTCCTCCGCTTCGCGCTTACGACGCGCGGCAGCCTCATCATATTCCGGTTCTATTCGCTCCAGGCTGCGTTCCTCCTCCTCTTGCTCATACCATGACTTGGTTTCTGGAGCGGGTGGAGGTGTGGTCTGTGGAGCGGGGGCTTCTGGTTTTACCTCTTGCCCCAGCTGCTGGAGCAATTCTTCAAAGGACTTGGGGGCCTGGGTGGGATTAGCAGGATTTTGGGCGGTTGGCTGGTTGGCAGGTCTGGGTCTAGACTTTTGCTTCTTCTTGTTTTTGTTGGTGGTCCGAATCACCAAATAAATGATACCCAATATGATGTAAAAGACTATTCTAAAATCATCCATAATATGTCCTTTTCCTTCCCTGTCAGTCAGAGTGGCCCGTAATCATTAGGTTAAATTTGCGAATAAATTCTTCTTCTTTCTCAGCGTTAATGGGTTCGTGGACCGCCTTTCGTAGAAAATCGAGCGCTACATCCTCTTGCCCAGTTTGAATATACGCCATTGCAGCGTGATAATTATAGACTACGTTATCCGGGTCATGAGAAAGCGCCTTCTTAAAGTAATCTACCGCATGCTCATAGGTAGCGTTATTCACCACATCGGTACCGAATAACGATTGTGCCACGCTATGGTCAGAATCATTGAGCCCGGCGAAATCATAGCTCCAACTCCCCAACAGGTACCAAGCATAGTGGTAGGTAGAGTCTAGCCGCAGCACCTCTTCTACATGCCGCTTCATCTTAATGGCAAAGGTGATCTTGCGGTGGTCCTCCACCACATTTTCCATGCGAGCTAAGGCCAGGGCCATGGCAAAATGTGACCCAATCTGGTCAGGGTGTATCCCCAAGGCATGCTTGGCCAAGTGGAGAGCCTCCGTGTAATAATCCTCTTTGATACCTGGGTTAGCAATGAGAAAGCCCATTTCCGAAACCGCAGTGCTTTTCTTCCAGAGAGCCTCGTAGTTTTCCGGATACTTTTCCAATACCTGGTTATACAATTCTACTGCCTCGGGAAAGCGGTACTCCCCTCGCAAACTATCCGCGATTTCGATGGGATTTTCATATGTTTGCGCCGCTTTGCGGTCTAGAATATCATATGCCTGAACAGTAGAGGGCAACACCCCCGGACGACCTAATGCAGCGGACGATTCCTCATCTTCGGTTTCAGGTTCGCTGGAAGGGGAAGTACAAGCGGTCAGCATCCAGTAGATTCCTAAACAAATAAGGGTGCGCAAACGCATAAATGGGTGTATTCTTTAGGCATGGAAATAATCCAAAGCTAAACAAAAATTTGAATAAACCTTCAACCCAAGTCTGGGATGGAGCAGTAGGTAAACCCATCGAAAAATGCCCCAGGATTCTTCCCAAAACACCTATGATTTTGTCCTGTACGGAGCGTACGGATACACCGGCAAATTGATAACCGAACTCGCTCATCAGCAGAAACTTAAACCACTTCTGGCTGGCAGAAAAGAGGAGCCTTTGGCAAAACTAGCCTCTACTCTGAACCTACCCTATCAGACCTTGGATTTGGAGGATACCAAAGGACTGGACCAGCTACTGGCCAGTGCCCCTGTAGTATTGCATGCTGCGGGTCCATACTCTGCCACCGCCCAACCTATGGTAGAGGCCTGCCTACGTACAGCAACAAACTATATAGATATCACGGGGGAGATTGAGGTGTTCGAGTGGATTGCCGCACAGAAAGAGCGAGCCTTGGCGGCCAAAGTGGTTCTGTTGCCGGGGGCCGGGTTTGATGTAGTACCTACCGACTGCCTGGCCGCCTATGTAGCCTCAGGAATCGATAACCCTACTCACCTTGACATCGTCATCAAAAGCCTATCGTCAGTTTCTCGGGGGACTGCCCTTACGGCGGTTGAGAACTTAGGTTCTTCCAGCTACTGTCGTGAGGGTGGCCAACTCAAGCAAGTAGACCTGGCGCACGCCTCCCGGTTTGTAGACTTTGGCAAAGGACAAAGGTTGGCGGCCTCAATACCTTGGGGGGATATTGCTACCGCATATCGCAGCACTGGGGTGCCCAACATCATCACCTATATGCAAACCAGCCCAAGGACGTACCAAATGATGCGAGCCGCAAAAAGCTGGCGATGGCTGCTAAAAGCTAAGGGCGTGCAAAAGTTCTTGCGCAAGCAAGTGAACCGAAAGATAACTGGCCCTACGGAAGAGGTGCGGGACACCTCAAAAAGCTTTGTGTGGGCAGAGGCTCGCAATGCGGCGGGTGCTACCAAAACTGCCCGTTTGACTACCATGGAGGCCTATAAGCTCACTGCCTTGACAGCGCTGGATGCCACCTTGCGGGTAAGCCGTGGAGAGGTATCAGCTGGTTTTCATACTCCCGCTACCGCCTTTGGGGCTGATTACATTTTAGATTTTGAAGGTTCAATAAGAGAAGACCTGTGAGTCAATCAATAGACTATTCCCTGTTTCGATTCAACGAACTCATTGCTACCCGCTGGTCAGATTTCGACCAATTGGGACACGCTAATAATGCAGTGTATTCTACCTACATTGAAACCGGACGGATTCACTACCTAGAACAAGTAGGCCCATGGCCTTGGAAAGTAACCGGCATGGTGCTCGCCCGTACAGAAATGGATTTTCTGAGGGAAATGCTTCCCAAGCATACCCCTCGTCTGTATATGAGAGTGAGCAGGCTAGGCACCAAATCACTTGATTTTGAGTCTATTATCTGTCAGGACGGAGAACCCGAATTGGTTTTCAACCGGGCCAAAGTGGTAGTCGTAGCCATTGACAACGCGGCAGCGGTCACTACCGCCATTCCAGAAGAAATGCGTACCAAGTTCATCGACTTCGAACCTGGACTAGGATAGCGTTCTAGGGCTAACCATGTACCCCTGTAACCTATGTTACCCATAGAAACGGGCATGGCTTGGCTATTCTGAATAACTTGGGATCATGAAAACAGGAGCCCCTATTTCCTACATGATAGCCATAGTTCTTATGCTAGTGAGCTGTCAGAACCCTGAGCAAGCTCAAGAATCAAGCACCCCTACGAAGGGAGAGCCTACCGTGGTGGACATCATGTTTGAGCAAGGAGATTCCCTCTCTCAAATTGCCCAGATGGCTTTGGGTAAAGCACTAAAAGGAGCATTACAGAATGGCGGGGTACCTGAGGCTATACCCTATTGCAATACCCAAGCCCTACCCATCACGGATTCGCTTGGAGATTTATTCGGAATTGAAATTAGAAGAACGGCTCTTAGGGTACGAAACCCAGTGAATCAACCTATTGCGGCCGAAAGGCAGCACCTGCGGAACTATCAGTCGATGCTGGATCGTGGGGAAGAATTGGTTCCGCAACTAGAGGGACTAGCCAACAATAAATTCCTGTATTCTCGCCCTATTCTTCTTCAGGGTATGTGTACTAGTTGCCATGGTGAGGTGGGTAAAACAATAAAGGAGGAAGAGTATGCACTAATTAGAGATCATTATCCTCAGGACAGCGCCATCAATTTTGGAGTTGGGGACCTCCGAGGGATGTGGTCGATCACTTTCGATTTAGAAAAGGTTCAGGCGGCCATGACGGCCACCGAACCTGCCCCCTAAACTTGAATTTGTATTATTGGAGGGAGAGCCCCTCTTCGGCCAATACCTTCAATAGTTGTTCTTCCTGCTGAGCCCCAGCCAGTACTCGTATTTGCTGGAGCCTGTTTTCTAGCGTTTGCATCAACGCCTCCAACTGGGGTAGTAAGCCCGTGGCCGTCTGTGCATTCTTTTCTTGCTGAGCTTCGGCCAGCAAAGTAGGCAACGCTGAGGGCACAATTTGCTGCTTGGCATCACTCCAGGCTTCCTGCGGAGCCACATGGCTTTCTATCATCCATCCGTCCATGCCCAAACTCAGCGCTTTGCGGGTGATGGAGGCCAGCAGATCACGCCGCCCGGCAATATGGCTAGGGTCATTTACCATAGGTGCCTCTGGCATTTGCTCTCGCATCTTAAGAGCCAGCGACCATTCCGGTAGGTTACGCAACGGTGTATCGCCTAGTGGAGTAAATCCCCGATGGATAAGGCCAATTTTCTTCAATCCCACTCCCGCCAGCCGCTCTACTGCTCCCAGCCACAGTCCTATGTCCGGATTCACAGGGTTCTTCACCCATACGGGTACGTCGGTGCCTCGCAAAGCATCCGCAATGGCCTGAACAGAAAAAGGATTTACAGTAGTGCGGGCCCCAATCCAGAGCATATCCACATTGTGCCGCAAGGCAGCTTCTACATGGGCCGGGGTAGCCACCTCTGTCATACAGGGTAACCCAAAGGCACGCGCAGACTCGGTCAGCAGAGGCAAGCCTTCCTCTCCTACCCCTTCGAAAGCACCTGGCCGGGTCCGGGGCTTCCAAATCCCCCCACGGATGATATCCACCTTGCCCGTGGCGGCCAATTGTTTAACGGTTTCGTAAACCTGCCCGGGGGTTTCTACGCTACAGGGGCCTGCAATGACCAAGGCATCTCCTTTGGGAGAAAGCCATTTGGCAGAAGGGGTAAGTGATACTGATGTGCTCATTGAATGAAAAGTTTAGAGGATGGGGAATAAAAAAAGCCTCGCGGTAGGCGAGGCTTTTCAGAAATCTATGAGTATACAATTTCCGGTCAGGCTCGCCTAAGACGACTGTAAAACCAAAACCAGAAAAAGTATGCGCGTGAAATCATTGTCTTGTCTGTTAACGCTTCAAAAGTGGATAACACGATAATCGTATCCAAATTTCTTTGAATAATTTTCAATAAAAATTTGATTTCATTGAAAAACTAACATTCGTTAGGTAATATATATTCAAGTCCAAATCACACACTCCAGTATAATACTCCATACCATACTGAACCTTAAATCTTCTAGATTGCTAACAGCGTTGTAACCGCTACCAACAACCACAATACCAGGAAACTACTATCAAACCAAAGGCCCCTCCCCTACCCCTTGTAGGTCACTGTCCTAGCAGCATAACAAGTCCAATCCAGCAACAACCTTAGCCTCAGCTTGGGCTGGGTAACCAATCACCAAACAGCTACATAAAGTGGCGGCTCATTCCCTTAGGTTTTCCCTATTATTCTGGCTTAAAACCCATGTTTACGACCGTTTCATTAGTACTTTTGCGCCCATAGGCTATCCCCTGTAGGGTTAAGCACTTTAGTCTTCTATTCACCATTATCAACCCACTACCACCAGACAAATATGGCAGATAAGCGAAACATCACTGTAGCCTTCGGAGACGGCATAGGCCCGGAAATTATGCAGGCCACCCTAGACATATTAGATGCTGCCAAGGCACCACTCATTTATGATCAGATCGAGATTGGGGAGAAAGTATATCTACGGGGTATCACTTCCGGTATTGAGGAAAGCAGTTGGGATTCGCTTCGCCGAAACAAGGTATTCCTCAAAGCCCCAATCACCACCCCTCAAGGTGGTGGTTACAAGAGCTTAAACGTAACTACCCGCAAAACCCTAGGGCTTTTTGCCAATGTTCGCCCTATCCGCTCTTACTATCCTTTCATAAAGACTAACCACCCGGTAATTGATATGGTGATCATTCGGGAGAATGAGGAGGACCTGTATGCAGGTATTGAACACCAGCAAACCCAAGAGGTAGTTCAAGCCCTCAAGCTTATTTCACATCCGGGTTCAGAACGGATTATCCGGTATGCCTTTGAGTACGCCAAAGCCTATGGACGGAAAAAGGTGACGTGCCTTACCAAGGATAACATTATGAAACATACCGACGGGCTGTTTCATAAGTTGTTTGACCAAATAGGTGAAGAGTATCCTGACATCAAGCGGGACCATATGATCATTGATATTGGTTCGGCCATCATTGCGGATAAACCAGGCACCTTAGATGTAATTGTAACCGAGAACCTGTACGGTGATATCGTATCAGATATTGCTGCGCAAATAACGGGCTCGGTAGGCTTGGGAGGCTCTTCCAACGTAGGCCAGAGCGTAGCCATGTTTGAGGCCATCCACGGTTCTGCCCCTGATATTGCTGGTGACGGCATTGCTAACCCTAGTGGATTGCTAAACGGCGCGGTGATGATGCTGGTACACCTAGGCATGCCAGACTACGCCCGCAAAGTGCGGAACGCTTGGTTGAAAACCATAGAGCAAGGCATCCACACCCGTGACATCTACAATGAGGAAATCAGTAAGCGATTGGTAAATACCAAAGGCTTCACCGATGCGGTAATTGCCAACCTGGACGAAGTACCCTTGACCCTCGCTCCTGCCAAATTTGAGGTACAAAGCGAGCCCAACTTCTTCCCTGAGTTGGCACCTCTTACCAAACGGAAGAAGGAACTTGTAGGGGTGGATGTGTTCATTGACTGGGATGAAAACAACCGGAACCCTGATATCATTGGCGACGGACTAAAGGCTGCTTCTAGTGCCTTGAAAATCCAGCTTAAGATGATCACCAACCGCGGAGTAAAGGTATATCCTGACGGAATGCCCGAGACTTACAAAACGGATCACTGGCGTTGTCGGTTCACGGCCACTGAGGAGATAAACAACGAGGATGTAGTAGTCTTGTTATCCGCTTTGGATAAAGCAGGATGGGATGTAGTAAAGACAGAAAACTTATACACCTTTGATGGAGAGCGCGGCTATTCTCTAGCCCAAGGAGAGTAAGTTCTCTAACCCATTAAAACAGAAAAGGCTGCCCGCGGGCAGCCTTTTCTTATTTCCTATTTGTGAGTGGCAAATCAAGTTTCATCGCCTGTCTTGGCACCGCTATTTAGCGAGTGCTCAACTGCACGGCCTTGATAAGTGATGGTAACGGTGGCATCGCAGTTACCTGAACCGTAGTTCATTTCCGCAGCCTCATCACCAAAGGTTTCGATTTCTACACCACTAGAGAAGAGAGTGAACCCAGCAGGATTTTCTACACAACCAGGCACAAAGCTTAATGGCTGACTCACCTTCAACGAGGAAGTACCTGAGCTAGTGGATACTGTATAGTCGCCTGATTCCACCTGGAACTTAGTACCATCGAATGATTGTACATCAGTACCTGTGAAATACACATAGTTACTGTTATAGTTGTCGTACGTAGAGATTTCTACATTGTACTTTACGGAGTAGCGAGCAGCCACACCGGACTCCCATTTACCCGTTACGGTTTCTGAACCGAAAAGCGTCCAAGCGTCTGTATTCAAACAATCAAAGTTGACGGTGAGCTCGTAATCACCGCTAGCTGATTGCTGATAACGACCACTCAGGTGTCCGTTGATCTTAGTATCAGAATAGGGCAAATCGCTAGCACAAAGGTGCCAATCCATGGTCACCGCGCCACCAATTCCTTCCGAAACGTTCCCGTATGAGCAACCTCCGTCAGCAGGAAAAATACCCTTAGGTTCTTCCCCAGCAATTACTGCATCGATGTAATTTCTGATCCCTACAGGGTTGAAAACATCGCTAAAATCACCACCTGCATAAGGTAGGTTCCGCATAGCAACGATAGACTCAGAGAATGCTTGAGGCTCTGAAGCAGGGCCTGCATCTACGTAATAAGGATCTTCTGGGTAATCGCTCTCAAAACTGATGGTTGGAAAACAGCCGCTCAACATGGTGGCCACTGCCAAGCCCCCTAGGGCAAAAAAGGTGTTATTTCTCATGGGGTACTAGGTTGTTGAGATTTTAAATCCTCTTGTGAAACCGAAGCAAAGCAGAGGAAAAATATAAGCTTCGACATTAGTAACTAAGTCAAGATACAAAGAAATGTTCAATAGAAAGTAAAATCGCTACTGTTTTGTAGTCTACTCGCAACTGACAAACTTTTTTAGACTCCCTTACCATGACCCGGGAAATTGTAAAATTGTAAGAATAAGGGCAAAGAAACTTGGCCAGGCACCCAATTCATGTGCTGAGGAGGGTTATTCTTCCCCTCGTTCAAAAATCACCTCTCCTCCTACAATAGTCATATCCACTTTTGTACCCAAAATTTCGCCCTCATCCACAGTCATCAAATCCTGCGAATACACGGTAAAATCGGCCAGTTTGCCTACCTCAATGGAGCCCTTAATGCCCTCCTCAAACCCTCCGTAGGCAGCATCCAAGGTATAGGAGCGCAGTGCTTCTGCACGACTCATACTCTGGTCTACTTCATAGCCTTCGTCGGGTGTACCTTGCAAGGTCTTTCTAGCCACCGAAGCGTAAAAAGAAGGAATGGGGTTAATAGGTTCTACCGGAGCATCCGTTCCGTTAATTACTTTAGCACCGCTTTGTAGCAATTTTTGCCACACATAGGCCCCTTCTTCAATCCGGTCTTTGCCCAATCGGTCAATGGCCCAAGGGCGGTCGCTAGCCATGTGAATGGCCTGCATGCTGGCGATCACCCCAAGCTCCCCGAATCGGGGAATATCTTCTTCTACCAGGTGCTGGGCATGCTCAATCCGGAAACGATGGTCTTTGATATCTGGATTGGCTTGAAATGCCATTTCATATTGGTCCAGCACTTCTGTATTCGCCCGATCGCCGATGGCGTGGGTACACACTTGAAATCCGTGCTTAAGTCCTAGAAGGGCTACTTCTCCTACCACAGGCATTGGCGTGGTCGCCATACCCACCGTATTAGGATCATCGGCATAAGGCTCATGCAACCACGCACCGCGGCTACCCAAGGCACCATCAGCATACATCTTAATGGACCGAATGGTCAGTCGGTCATCGCCCAAGCCGATTTCAGGGCCAGTCTCAAAGTACATATTCAACAAAGCGGTATCTCTACCCGTGAGCATAACGTACATCCGGGTAGTCATTTTACCTTCTTCCAGATATTCTTTGATAACATTGATCGCCTCCAAACCGGAACCGGCATCATGGAAGGTAGTAATGCCATTCTCGGCACATTCCTGTAGGGCTGCACCAAAGGCCGGATACAACTCAGGTTCCGGCACTACCTTGTTGATAAGGCCTTGCGCCATTTCGTTGAACAATCCCGTAGGTTTCCCCTCCTCGTAGATGATGTCTCCACCTGCTGGTACTATAGTTTCCCGGGTAATTCCAGCGGCTTCCATAGCAGCGGTGTTAGCGATAGCCATATGCCCACTGGCATGTTTGAGATACACGGGGTTATTGGGCGCAGCCTGAGTAAGGTCATGATGAGTAGGGAAACCCTCTACCATTCGGGGTAATGAATCCCATTTGTCTTGATGCCAGCCACGGCCCACAATCCACTCCCCGGGTGCAGAACTTTCTGCGGCTTCTTGTACCCTACGCACCACCTCTTCCCAGCTTTGCACACCAAGCAGGTCTAGCTGTATTCTATTGATACCTACCCCCATGATATGGGCATGGCTTTCTATCAACCCAGGAGACATTGTCTTGCCCTGCAAGTCCATGGTTTCCGTTCCTTCTCCTACAAAGGTCTCAGCCCCCGCATCATCGCCTACATAAATTATACGCCCTCCTCTCACAGCTACCGCCTGGGCTTTGGGCTGGTCTTCATTTACGGTATAAATATTGGCATTTGTAATCACCAAATCCGCTAGTTCTTCGGGGGACTTAGTTTGACATGCTCCTAGCCCAATCATCAATACTAAGCCCAGGCCGCCAGCAGCATAGGTAAGGTTTTTCATAACGTGGTTTTTATTCTCG
>JBCBHI010000078.1:0-11658 GCA_038525885.1 Bacteroidota bacterium | reverse complement strand
GGGTGGTCAACTACTATCAGTCCCAAGAGCGCCGCAATACCTATGACGGCGTACTTACTGCCTACGAGGCACAAAACCTGGACTTGGAAGGCACCGACCTGGTGGTACTTTCTGCCTGCGAAACCGGGCTTGGCCTGTTTGACGCCGGGGAGGGCGTGTATGGGCTACAGCGTGCCTTCCGGGCGGCCGGGGCGCAAAGCACCCTCACTAGCCTCTGGAAGGTAGACGACCGGGCCACGCAGCAATTTATGACCGCCTTTTATGGCTACTATCTCAACGGCGCCAGCAAATCAGAAGCCTATCGGAAAGCCCAGCAAGACCTGCGTCAGCAATACAGCTCCCCCTACTATTGGGGTGCCTTTATTCTAAATGGCGAATAGCTCAACCCCAGGTATCGGGAAAGGGTGTTTATAAGATGGTGAAATGATCGGATAACCGTAGAGCCACAGCCATGGAGGGTATAAGAGCTGCCAGGGGTCAGATCGGTCTTGCAGAATTTCAAAGACCGATCTGACCCCTTCCGGCTTGGTTTAAATTTCAGATTTAGCGCGTTGCGCTCATAGGTTTCATTCCTTACTTAAATAGAGTTGCTGAGAAAGGGTTACAGCCTCATTTACAGGATTTTAAGGCTACGCAGGCTTCTTCCGAATCCAAAGTTTTTCAGCGGTGTAGGGCGAAAAGCTGGGATTTCAATTGCGCCGAGCTTTAGCTCGGTGATGCAAAGGCAAATTTATAATGGGCTTCAGCCCAAAGAGAGTTGGTTTCCTGGGGCTAGGCGCCTCCGGCTCAAGCCCTGTATGTATGGGTTATTTTACTATCCGGCTGAAGTCGGGCCACGTGGGCCGCGCCAAGTGATCCGGAGGCAATTGAAGTATCGGTAAACCCTAAATAGGCGAACCCATTATCCCTTTCCCCGCTGTTCTAGAAAACGGTAGAACTTCTCAGGTATAGGTGCCGTTACCTCCACCATTTCTCCGGTCCTGGGGTGCGGAAACACCAGCTGGGTGGCGGCCAAAAAAAGGCCTTTGTGCTGTAGCGTTTTTTCAGGCTCCTGGTATTGCACGTCCCCCAAGATGGGATGGCCCAGCTGGGCCAGATGTATGCGCAACTGATGCGTACGGCCGGTGTGGGGCATCAGCCGCACCAGGCTACGAGGCCCGCGGGGAGTATGCAGGTACGTGGCCACGGGCGCTACCGTAGAGTGAGCCTCTTGCCCGGCAATGGGATGCTGGCAATCCTGTGCTTCACTCAATAAACCATGCACAATGGCATGGTATACCTTCTGCACCTGTCGACTGGCCAGGCTATGGCCTAGCTGCGTGAGCGCCGTCTGAGTCCGGGCCACCATCAGCAGGCCTTGAGTAGGGCCATCCAGCCTATGTACAGGGCGCGGCCACGCCAGAGAGTCGGGTAGGGGAGAAGGAGGGAGGGCGTGTACCAGCACATTTTGCAGGGTCCTGAAGGCATTGCCGCTAGTAGGTAATCCGGGAGGCTTGTACACCACCGCCATATCATCGTCCTGATAGGGAATGGCCAATTCCATCCGGTACGCTTTGGGCGCAGGGCCAGCACTGGGTTCCAATAGCACAAGCTCTCCAGCGGCTACCCGGTATCCCGTACCTTGGGGTGCACCATTCACCAGCACTCGGTTTTGCTTATGGGCAGTTTTAGCCGCGTTTCGGCTGGTCAGCAGTACAGAGTGCTGTAGGATAAAGTCGACTAGATACATCCCTGCGTCGGAGGCCGACACCAAAAACTCTTCTTGCTCCATACCTATACCCGTATGCCAATGATGGCGATGTCATCCGTAAGCTCTTGTTCCCCTTTCCAGGCTAGCAGCTTCCGGTCCAGAAAGTTGGCTTGCTCCTGAAGCGGTAGGATACTGGCTTCTTCTAGTACCGCTAGAAATGCCTCATCGCCCAACGGAGTCAAGGATACACTTCCCATTTGCTGGGCAAAGCCATTCGTGAAAAGGAAAATTTGATCTTTGCCTTGAAAGGAGAACCTCAGCCGAACAGCTGGAGCATCAATGGCCGAAATCCCCACCACATTTTCACTCCCAGATACCAAACCGCCAGCCTGGTCTTGTACCGTATACAGGGACTGGCTAGCTCCTGCAAAATCAACTGCCCCAGTTACTTCATCTATGATCAGAATGCTGAGCCGGGCTCCTGCCAGTTGATTACCTGCCCGTTGGAAAGAGGTCCTTAAATGAGCATCTAACTCCCTCAAAATTTCCGCCGCATCCGTACACCTATGTTCATATACAATGTGATTGAAAAACGCATTAGTCATAATGGTGAGAAAAGCCGCCGGAGCTCCTTGTCCTGTTACATCCCCCAGAGCTACAATCTTGCAAGTCTTTAGCTGCCCAAACCAATAGAAGTCTCCACTCACAATGCCCCTCGGCTTAAAGAACAGGAACGAATCCAGAAACATCTCCTGTAGTTTTCTTTCCTCTCCCAGTACGGCCTGCTGTATGCGCCAAGCGTACTTTAGGCTGCTTTCCAGCTGATTGTGCTGCTCACCGATGAGCGTTTTCTGTTCCTCCAATAGCGAATTCTTTTCCTGCAATTCCTCCGTACGCTCATGTACCCGCAGTTCCAGATTTCCGCTCAAGTCTTCCACAATCTGAAAGGCCCGGTTGAGGCGAATAGAGAGGGCCACGGCCTGGCAGACCACCAAAACCAGCAATCCGTAGGAAACCAAAAGGCCCGTATCAATGAGGTACACGGTATACAGCACATCGTTGATTGCCGCTACCACCAAAGCTGTCAGTCCAATGAGGAACATCCAGGCCCCCAACCGTCCTCGCCATACCGCCCGCCCGACTCCCCAGATGATCAAATAAGGGCCCAAAGTCAGCAATAGAAGCTGGCATAGGGGGAGTAAGAAACCCATCCAACTGGCAAACGGACTTACTATCGTGATTGCAAAAGCCAGGGTAACTATAGCCCCCAACCTTACTAACCAGGCCGGTACCTCTTCAGGAAAAGTACGCTTGAAAAACATCAGCACCACGTAGGGAGCCAGATAGAGGCTGCCATATTCTAACCGTAGCGTGAACCAGGGAGGCAACGCTGGCAGCCACTGCACCAGCAAATGCTCTCCTGTAGACCCGGTACGGATGACTAGCAACAGGCACATAAGCCCAAACAGGTGAGAGACCTGTCGGTGAGGTACCGCAAGCGATAATATGAGATGGTACAGCCCAATCATCAGTAGGCCTGCCATTAGGAAGGTGTCACGGGCTGTTCGCAAGTCTCGGGAGCCAAGTATCTGATCAGGAGTGCCCAGCCGCATTACCTCCACCAGTCCGCCCTTGTAGGTAGTTTGATTCACTACATGCAGCACCAACTGTACCGTGTCCTGGGGTTCAAAGGCAACATACTGTGGGATGGCATCTACCTTTATCAGCTCAGGCCGCAACTGGCCCTGCTGAGCAACCTTTTTCCCATTTAGATAGGCCTCATAGGCCGACCGCACAGTGTTGATTTGTAAGACTAAAGGGCCTTCGTTGATTTGGTCCTTGCTAAATACTAACTGCAAAGCATAAGTGGCTTTGCCATAGGATCCTGCCGTATGGCCTTCCGTGTCTACCGGAATCTTATTCCAATCACCGGGTAGCAAAGCCTGCTCAGAAGGGTAGGCCGCCAAAGCTGCCGTAGCGGGAATCAAAGTATCCCAATAGAAATCAAAGGTATAAGCCAACGGAAGGGCACGACTTTCTGAAAAATCATACCCATTCAGATTCAGTACTCCAGCCTCTCGTTGCTCTGGAAGTTCTATAGAACTACTACAGCTTATACTGCAAAGCAATAAAAGCCAGATAGGCAATACCGAAACTCTACGGCCACAGAGCATAAAAAGGAACACAGATAGGTGGCTAAGACCTGGCGAATGTTTTGATTTAGGGTACAAGATACAGGACTTAGCCCAATGCACCTTATTATGCCTCTACCCCCACTATCAGCACGTCATCAGTTTGTGTTTGCAGCCCTTTCCAATCGTCAAACTTGTCCTGCAAAATCTGTTTCTGCTCTGCAAACTCGGCACTTTGGTGCTTTTGGATGACACCTCTCACCTGAGTAGTGGTAAAGGGCTGCTCCTGATCACCCCCTATTTGATTGCCCATACCGTGAGTAAATACATAAAAGCGGTCTTTGGCTTCCCACGCAAAAGTATGTTGTACGAACCGCTTGGTAGTATGTGCAATCCCAATGGATTCTCTAACCGGGCCATAGCGCTTTACTTCCCCTTGTTGGAAGTGCATAAGGCCAATTCTGGCCCCGGAGAAATGCCCCTTATTGGTGGCTTCGTCCAACATCAATACCCCAATATCCAGGCCATGATAGGAGTGATTACCCACCTGCGAGTGTAGCGTTTCTTGCAGGCGCTGGTCCAATTCTTTTAGAATGCTTTTCGGGTCCAGTAGCTGTTTCTCCAGTAAGCTCTGATTGAGCAGACTGTTGCACAGTACCGTAATGAAGGCTCCGGGTATCCCTTTGTCTTGGCTATCCCCAATGATCAGTATTCTAACATTGGCTAGGTGACCAAACCAATAAAAGTCTCCGCTGACTATTTCGCGAGGCTGAAAGAAAATAAAAGCCTTAGGGAAAATCCGTTGCAGCTTGGGTTCATCTCCCAGTACGGCTTGTTGGATCCGGTGAGCGTAATGCAGGCTCGACTGAATGTCGTGATGCTTTTCCTCAATCTCTTCCTTCTGCACTTCCAGCACGTTAGTTCGCTCCTGCAGCTGAAACGTGCGTTCTAAGATCTTCCTTTCAAGGTTTACGCGTAGGTCCTCCACTTCTGCTATTGCCCGCACAAACCGGATGGCCAAGGCTGCTGCTTGAATCAATATCCAGCCAATCACTCCCCACGATACCAGAAATCCCGTCTGCACTACGTGCAAGGAATACAGGATGTCATTAATAGCCAGAGAGAGAAATATGACAAAAGCTACCAGGAACATAAATGCTTCGGGCTTCTTTCGCCAGGTGGCCTTTAGTAAAGTATAGAAAACCAATATTGGCCCTAAAATGACCACTTGCAACTGCCCTAGGGGCAAAACAGCTCCGTACCAGTAGGGGGAAGGGAGCAGGGTAGCCACTAGCAATACTCCACTGATAACCATACAGACTATGAGCAACCACCGGGGGAACTCCTCAGGATATAGCCTCCTGAAAAACACCGCTACCAACAAGGGAGCAAAATAGAGCGCCCCAAATTCTATACGTAAGTGCAGCCCGGTAGGCAGCCAGGGTAGGGCATCCACTAGAATGTATTCCCCAGTAAGACCCGACCGCAGGCCTATCAGAATGCACATGAGCCCAAAGTGAAAGGCATTCATATTCCCCTTCACCAGGTAGTAGAGAATGATATGGTATAGTCCAATGATGAGCAACCCACCCAACAAGAGGGCGTTGAGATTGGCGCGTTGCTCTATCACCCGTTCCAGTTGGTCAGGTTCCCCAAGTAGCAAAGGTTCTACAATTCCCCCTTCAAAAAAGCCCTCATTGGCAATATGAAGCACTACATCCAAGGTGTCTTTTCTGGGAAAGCGTACCAATCGGGGCAGTACATGGTCCTCATATCCATGCCTTAGTACCTTCCCGTTGCTCGTGACTGAGTCGCCATTTACGTATAGCACGAATGCATGCCGAATCGTCCGTGTTTGTAGCGCTAGCCACGGTGTAGTGCTGGTCCGTTCATCAGTGAGTATGCGTGCGTGGTAAGTTACCCGGGCGTTGGCAGGGTAGGAGACTCCATCGAGATCCTGTGCCTTATTCCAGGCCCCCGGCGTATTTACCCAAGCTTCCGGCCTACGCTTCGGAACCTCCGTGGGAGGTACTAAGGTATCCCAATGGAAAGCCCAGGTCCCGTCCAGATTGAGGTAAGAGGTGCTCTCCAAAGAAAATCCCCTTAGGTCCAACAGGCCCTTCTCCACCTTGGGTACAGGTTCCGAATCACACCCCATGGCAACTAGCAAGAGGCACAGAAGCCAAAGGAATAGCGGGTTAAGGGAGTCTTTTCGTGCCAAGCTGACGGAGGTTAGATTTGAAAGCCGACCACTAGCACGTCGTCCGTCTGTGGAGTGTCCTCTTTCCACTTGTTAAACGAACTTTCCAACCGCCGCTGCTGATGATTGAGATTACCCGGGGCCGTCTGCATCAGCAATGTCCTAAACCGGGCCGAATAGTATTTTCGGTGTTTTGGGCCGCCAAACTGATCTTGAAATCCATCCGAGAATAAATAGAATCTATCCCCAGGCACCCAGGGCAGCGTTACCTTGGAGAACTCCTTGTTGCCATACAGGGCTTCACCGCCAATCGTGTGTCGGCCACCCTTGATTCTTTCCAAAGACATCTTGTGTATCCGAATCAAATCCATCTTGGCCCCTGCAAAATGAATTTGCTGCTTCTGCTCATCCACCACCACAATCCCAATGTCCATGCCATCCGTAATCCGGTAGCCATCCACCTGAGACTGAAGCGTGCTGTTCACCTTTTTCTCTAATCTTTCAAGCACTTTGGCAGGATCGGTCTCCTTTTCTTCCAGAAAAATCTGGTCCAATAGCGCGCGGCCCATGGCCGTCATGAAAGCTCCAGGTACCCCATGGCCAGTACAGTCTGCTACCGCCACTACCTGATAGTCTCCCACTTGTCCAAACCAATAGAAGTCACCACTCACCAGATCACGGGGGATAAACAGGATGAAGGCCTCAGAGAACAATTGCTGTAGATCCTCTACCGGGGCCTGTGCTGCCAACTGCAGGCTCTGGGCATATTCCATGCTGGCAGTAAGGTGCTCCGTTTTAGAGAAAAGGCTCTGCTTTTGTGTTTCCAGGTCACGATTCTTCTGGTGCAACTCCTGCGCCCGGTTTTCAACCTTCTCCTTCAACTCATCTTTGAGGGAGTGTAAGGCATGAAAAGTGCGTCCAAACCTCACCGCCAGGGCCATCGCCTTGATAAATACAAAGTAGATCATCCCGTAGGGCGTGATGAATCCCGTATTGATCACATACCGCACATACAGAATGTCATTTATCGTGACCCCAAACAGGACTAGAATTGCAGAAAAAAACAGGGGAGCAGAGTTTCGTTTTTGCAGAATAGCCTTGGGCAGGGCATAGCCTATCACGTATATCCCTGGGAATACAATGTTGATGTAGCTGTACGGTAATATCACTGAGTACCAATACCCATCAGGAATGACCGTACTCAAGCAAAAGATCAGACTAAAGATCCCCATGGTTTTGATCAGCCACTTGGGAATCTCTCTGGGAAACAACTGCCCTAGGAAAAGTACTACCAGCCATGGGGCTACGTACACCGTACCAAACTCCATTCGCATGCTGAGCCAGTTGGGTAAGCCAGGTAGCAATTGCACCAAGTAATACTCACCAGTTAGCAGGGTCCTCAAGGCAAAAACCAAGCACAACAGCCCAAAGTGGAGGGTAGACTTGTTTCGACGGAAAACGAGGAAAAGAATGAGGTGGTAAATCCCCACCATGACCAGGCAGCCCACTAGGAATATATCCGTGGTGAGCCCCTGCCGCAGAATGCGGGATAGGGTTGTCTGATCACCAAGCCGAATGGAATTGACAATCCCTCCGTGCGAATACCCTTGGTTAGCCACATATACCACCAAATCCAATTCGGTGGTGGTAGGGGTAAAGGAATAGGATTTTGGTACTACATAGGGAGCAAAATCTGGCAATTCTATGGACCCACAACTAAGTATGGTGTCTTGGTTGAGGAACATGGTATAAGCCATACGCACGGCCCCGGTCCGCAGTAACAAAGGTTTTCCCAGCACTTGCTGGGGGAGCAAGATTTTAAGATGATAGGTGCCTACCCCTTCGCCTGGCAAGGGTTCGCCCCCAATTCTCAGGTTATTCCAAGCCCCAGGCACCATCAGTACCGTATCTCGCGGTTCTTGGTTAATGTTTTTGGGCGAGATAAAACCACCCCAAACAAAAGACCAGTCACCATCCAAGCGCAAATAGTCCTGGGCCAGCAGGTCGTACTCTTGCAAATCCAAGATGCCATCTTGGGAGGTAGGAGGAATCTCAGAAGGGTCTGTGCATCCTCCCAAAGCCAAAAAAGCTAGCAGGATGACTAGACAGGCAGCGGGTTCTTTACGCGGGTACATGGGTGCATGAACTTAACAAGAAACCTTGCCTGAGAAAAGGCATCACACCCCTGATTTTACCGCTTTTCCTAATTCATCTCTATTCCCACCAGTAGCACGTCCTTCGATTGGGGGCCTTCTCCCTTCCAGGCTTCAAATTCCTCTAGCAGATGTTCTCGTTGATCCATAAATCCATCGCGCAATGAGGTTTGGAGAAAATGAGCCAGTCGTTCCTTTCCATAAGCCGGGGCATTCTTCCCTCCGGGTTGGTTGGCCATCCCATCGGTAGACAGATAGAAGACCTCCTTGTGCGTGTAGGTCCAGGTGATGTCCTCTAGGTTAGCCAGGGCCTGATGCTCACTATTCCCGATAGTGATCGCCTCGCCATTGAACTCGGTCCACTCCCCAGCCACCACCTTGCCCATGTCCAGGCCTGCACCAGCATATTGAGCCGTTTGAGTTTCGCGGTCTACTACCAGCACCGCCATATTGATCCCCATAGTAGAGTAACTACCGTCTCCCCCCTCAAGGGCTTGGGCAAGTCGTTCATCCATGCGCTTCAAAATCGCCGTAGGGCTATCTCGTTGTTCCTCCAGCACAATGGTATTGAGCTGCGAGTTGCCCATCACCGTCATGAAAGCCCCAGGTACGCCCTGTTCCAAGCAGTCACCGATTACCATCACCTGCTTGCTGCCAAGCTGCCCTGCCCAGTAGAAGTTACCACTAACCAGATCTTTGGGACGGAAAAACAAAAATGATCGTGGAAAAACACGCGTCAGAATTTCCTCCTGTCCTAAGATGGACTTTTGGATACGTTGAGCATATTGTAAGCTTGAGCGTAAGTTCTCATGCTTTTTCAATATCTCGGCCTTCTGCAGTTCTAGTTGATTGGATTTTAGTACCAATTCTGCGGTCCGGGCTTCCACCTTCTTCTCAAGGTTTTTGCTCAAATCCTCCACATCCTTGAAAGCCCCAGCAAATCGACCTGCTAAGGTCCAAGACTGTGCTGCCACCAGCACAATGAGCCCAAAAGGCACCAATGTGGGCGTTTCAATGGTGTTCATAGCCACTAGGATATCATTTATAGCCGTACCAAAGAAGAGCATGAAGGCGATGAAAAAGCCGAGTGCACCCCGCCGCTTGCGTATAGCAGCCACCAGTACAGAATAAAAAATAAGGATGGGCCCACAGATCAAAATGAATATCTGCCCTCCGGTTAGTGCCCACCCGTACCAAAATTCTGAGGGCCATAGCACCATTATGAGTAGAGGCATAGTGGCAGCTGTTGCTATCCTAATTAGCCATTTTGGAACCTCATCAGGGAACAAATGCTTGAAGAACAGCGCCATAAGTATAGGGCAGAAGTATATCGCCCCAAACTCAATCCGCAAGGAAAGCCAGCTAGGAAAATGAGGGAAGAACTCATCGAGTAAGTGCTCACTGGTAAAACCTACCCGCAACCCCAGTAAGAGACAAATGGCTCCAAAGTATATTGCGGGCCGATTGCCATTAAGGATGAAGAAAATGATGATGTGGTACAAACCTATGATGAGGATGATGCCCATTAGGAGTAAGTCCGTAAGGCGCCATCTTTCCGAATAGCGATCAATTTGGGATTGGGTGCCTACCTTCATCGCCGTTACCATACCACTCGCATAGAAATTTTCATTGCCAATTTGAAACACCAAGTCAACGGTGTCCTTTTGGGGTAAGGATATTTGCGGGGCTCTTATTCTGGTTTCAAAATTGTCTCGGTCGGGATTACCGCTTGTAAGGGCCAGCTCTCCATCAATGTACAAGCGGTAGGCCTGCCGGATGGTAGACAGTTTCAATGCCACACCCTCTGGGTATCGTTCAGTATCTTGCAGAATCTGCAAGTGGTAGGTAGCAAAGCCATTGTAAGTAGTGACCTCACCGTTGGAAAGCTCTATGCCTTCCCAGGTACTGGGGATGTTGTGGTAATCATCGGTTGGCAACTGGTGGGCAATCTCGGGTGCTAATAAAGTATCCCAAAACAGGCGAAAATCTCCGTGGATGGTTTTGGGCTCCCCTTCCGGGAATATTACCTCCCGCAGGTCCAACACTCCCTTTTCGGCGATGTATTGAGCATACGTGCTTTGGGTACCCCACAGTACAAAAAGTCCCGCCAGCAGGAGTCGGCCTAAGGTGTTTCTCAACATTATCACGGATGATTTTTTCATGCCCTTACACTTCTAAGCCTAAGACTAAGATATCATCGGTTTGTGGGTGATTACCCTTCCAGTCTTCGAAACTCTTTGAGAGTTCGCGATATTGATGGGCCAAGGAGCCACCAGCCGTTTGTTCCAACAATTCCCGGAAAGGCTTCGCATTAAATTTCCGCCCTTCGGGCCCTCCAAATTGGTCACGGTATCCGTCCGAATACACG
The DNA here is from genome assembly GCA_038525885.1 of Bacteroidota bacterium. Classification (GTDB taxonomy): domain Bacteria; phylum Bacteroidota; class Bacteroidia; order Cytophagales; family Cyclobacteriaceae; genus DMST01. The sequence continues at coordinate 1,115 of JBCBHI010000078.1, read as the reverse complement.
TAGAATCGGTCCCCTTTCTGGAAAGGATGAATCGAGGTTTGGAACGTCTTATGGCCATAACCCGCCGTCCGGCCGATCGGGAATTTGCTACCCCGTACCCGGGTAATCTCATGATCCCGAATAAACACCAAATCAATTTTGGCCCCTTCAAAAGCGAGATTCCCTGATTTCTCATCAAATACCAAAACCCCAATATCCATTCCGTCAGGTAGCCACTTTCCATCCACTTGGCTTTGCATGGTGGCTTTCACCCGTTCCTCTAGCCGGGTCAGAATCTCTCCAGGATCTACAATTCCTTCCCCTAAAATAATCTGGTCTAGCGCAGCCTGACCCAGAGCCGTCATAAACGCTCCAGGAACACCATGCCCGGTACAGTCCCCGCCTATGACCACCTTCTTGCCTTCTATTTCCCCAAACCAATAGAAATCACCGCTTACGTAGTCTCTGGGGAAGTATAGTACAAAAGCTTCCGGGAAGAGGGAGCGTATGTAGTCCACCGAATCCAGTGAAGCCTCCTGTATGCGCCTGGCATATTCCAGGTTGGCAGTCATTTCCTCCGTTTGAGAAGTAAGTTCCTCCTTTTGCTGTTCCAGCTCTTGGTTTTTAAGGGTAATGTCTGCCGTTCGTTTTTCCACCTTCTTCTCCAAATCCATTCGCAGCATGTTGAGCTGCTGAAAGGTAAAACCAAAGCGAACAGCCAGCGCTATGGCCTGTACAAAGGTGAAAAACAACATGCCGTAGAGAATGATGAATCCGGTATCCACCAGATTCAAAGCGTACAGCATATCATTCACGGCTGTGCCAAATAGCGAAAGGAAAGCGATGGTAAACAGCCAGGCAGACTTTCGTTTGCGGTAAATAGCCAACGGCAGCGTATAGGCAATCACAGTTAAACCAGAGATCAACATGACTACCTGGCCTGCCGGTAATAGAATTGAAAACCAAAAGCTGTTGGGGATCAGTAGGGCTATCCCAAGCAGTAAAGTGGGCACCAGCATTACCTTCACCACCCACCGGGGCAACTCCCGAGGGTACATGCTGTTGAAAAACAGCAAGATAAAGATTGGGCCTATGTAAAGTGAACCGTACTCTATCCTGAGAGTAAGCCAAGTAGA
>JBCBHI010000077.1:0-11776 GCA_038525885.1 Bacteroidota bacterium | reverse complement strand
GGGTAGCAAAGGAGAGGTATTCATGTTTGCTAACTCTGACGGCCTATGGCGGAATAACGGGAAACAACTGACGCAATTCTTCATTCAATACGATGGTCAGAAATTCTCACCTACCTCTATGTACAAAGACAACCAGGGAACACTCTGGTTGGGCACTGCCAGCCAAGGCATTTATAAGTACAATGGGAGTGCCTTTGAAAAATTCACCCTCGAAAGGTAGATGCAAATCTGATCTTATTAGAAGTCTAAGAAATTCTTTCCTCCAAATAAGAATCATCGTTGCTCCCCCAGCGGACAGCAACATGGGTGCTGCGGCCATACTTCCTGCTTCAAAAGTGCCTTTCAGGTTTTTACTACCTCCCTACCATCAAGAATAGTAGCATATTGCGCTGCCTACGCAGAGATCCATTATTAGCAACAAGACCGCCAGAGAACAACCTTGTTAAAACTAATCCTCCTTAGCATCGCCATTTTTCAAGGAACCGTAGTGGGTGTTGTTCTCCTACGCTCCCCTTTTTTTAAGAGCAAAACGAATCAATACCTCGGCTTTGCGATGTTCTCCCTGTCCTGGTCACTACTCAACCTGGTGCTAGATATCACATATACATTTGAGTTGTATCCCTGGCTGAGGGTCGTTGACATTCTAGACTCAGCCATTCTTTTTCCTATTCTCATCTTACTCTTTGTGGTTCACCAGGTCAGTCAGGGGCAGAAGCCTGGTAGGCGTTATAGTTGGATGCTTTGGGCGGTCTTGTTTTCGGTGGCCCACAGCATTCTAGACGAGGTTACTGAGGCAGGGCTAACCCCTGAGGTTGTCTTCTACATCAGTCAGGTCATGGGGGGGTATACTCTTCCTTTTTACGCTAGGCTTTCTGCCCTATATCCTAACGATCACTTACCGCCTTACTCGCCGTGCTAACAACAAGCAAGAGCGTGCTTGGCTCATGTCACTTTGGCTGTTTGAGGTAGTGATCATGGTATCCTGGATAATGACCATCCTGGCAGGATTGTTCACCGAAACGGAGACTCCAGATCTTATGGTCTACATTGGCCTATTGGCAACCTTGTTTATCCATTGGGTAGCCTATTTTGGGGTATACAGATTCAAACTAGTTAACGAACAGCAGAGAATTAGGGCCTTGCTTCTCAATCGTAGAGCATCCATCCCTGCCAATACTAGTTTGGCTACTCTACCGCCACGGGAGCAAAACCCTAGGGTTACCCCACCTGCGCAAACGGCCCAAAAGCCCAGAAAGCACACCGAAGAGAATGAATACTTCCGAGAGCTAGAACGACTATGCGCTGAAGAAAAAGTTTACCGTGATAGTACACTAGACAGAACCAAGGTGGCTGAAATGCTAGGCATCAGCCCGAGCTATCTTTCCCAATTGATCAACGAGATATCTGGCGATAATTTTTCTACCTACATCAATCGTCAGCGAGTAGAGGATGTAAAGCAGCTGATTGTAGACCAGGAATTTGACGCCTACAGTTTGCTCTCCATTGGGTTAGAATGTGGCTTTTCTTCTAAAACCACGTACTACAATTGGTTCAAGGAAATAACGGGGATGACCCCCAATGCCTACCGGAAAGCCCACCAATAGGTACCGATTTGTCCAGTGTAGAGGTTTTGAAACCTCAAGCAGGCACTCTGCATATAGCTTCGCTGCTGTTCATAAATATGTCTAAGCAACAACAACATGACATCAGCACAAAACAGCCAGGCGGGAATGAAACACGCCACCAGTCTTAAGTCCCTTGTTACCACGGCTATGCTTGCCTTAGCCCTGGTAGGTTGCAAGGATGGGGAAGTTTTGCCCAGCAGCCTACCGGATGACGTAGCGAACCAGGCGTACGTTAGCATCTTAGAAAGCCAACTTTCTAGCTTGCCCCCAAACGGCCAGGTGGCCATTGCTTTGGTACATGAAGGCAATACGGAGTTCTTGGGAGTAAGGAATGAAAACAATGTCCTTCGTGGTATAGACAATGCAGACTGGGTATTTGAAATTGGCTCTATCACCAAGGTATTCACGGGTATTTGCCTGGCGGCGATGATCGATTCAAGGGAAGCTTCCTTGACGGAAACCCTGCAAAGTCAGTTTGACTTTCCGCTGCAAGCCGGTGGCGATATCACCCTAGAGCAATTGGCAAATCATACGTCGGGTTTGCCCGTAGTCCCCACCAATGTGGACGAAGTGCAAGGGTACGTCGAAAATGATCCGTACGCGATCTACACCCACGAAAACCTAAAAAGCTATCTACAGAACCACGTGGTTTTGGATTCGGAAAGTGGGACTCACTACCAGTATTCCAATCTGGGAACGGGCCTACTAGGATATACCCTAGCGCAAAAACGGAACTCCACTTTTGAGGAGATGCTGCAAAGCACCATTTTCACCCCCCTTGAAATGACCAGCACTACCACTCTGCTTGATAATGTAGAGGCCTCTAGGCTAGTGAAACCCATGGATATCCAAGGCAATGAGGTTTCCTACTGGAATTTTGCCGAAACCATGTCAGGAGCCGGTTCCGTAAAATCTACCGTGGCTGACTTGGCCAAATTCATGGAGAAGAATTTTGAAGACGACCCATGGTACAGCCTACCCCAAACCAAAACGTTTACCGTAAACCAAAGTACCTCTATGGGTTTGGGATGGGTAATTATTGAAGAAGAGGATTTTACCATTCACCTACACGATGGCGGCACCGGAGGTTTTTCTTCCCTTTTATTACTTGATAAGCAGAAAAGAATTGGGGTGGTAGTCCTGTCCAATGTTGAGAATTACCATCAGCACATCACCCCCATGGCCAATGACTTTCTCTTAGAAATCAATGATTAGATGCCGTGCCTAAGGCATCCTGAAGCAGAAATTAGCAAGCCCTTGTTGTCCTACGGGAAATCGATGTTTTACCAGCGTTTGGTATCTAGGCGTCCTCATACCACGGGGACGCCCGCTGCCAACTAAGCCATCCGTAGAATTTATAGGTGACGGACTACGGCCTCCAATATCGATAAAGGCAAGTAGTAGCCGCATTGCATTCCACCCTGGTTCAGTAGGAACCTCTTCCCCTTTCTCGAAAGGATTCAGTTGAAATTCCATAATTTCAGCTGAACCTCTAATGAACTCAATGAAAAAAGGACTTTTCGCTATTGGCCTACTCCTAACTCTTTTTAGCCAGACGCTTGCTCAGGGATTTGAGCATTTCATTACCGTGTACGGTAACAAACTTATGGATGGAGACCAAGAGTTTCGCTTTATCTCCTTCAACGTACCCACGCTCAATTATCAGGAAGACGAGATGGCGTATACGGTCACCAATCCGTATGCGCTGCCTACCGAATATGAGATGCGCGATGTGTTTGCCACCATCAAAGAGATGGGCGGGCAGGTCATTCGCATCTATACCATTCCCGTCAGGAATACCAACTTCCCGGCAGATGCGCCTACCTATGTAGAGGGCCCCGGTCAGTTTAACGAAGAGGCCTTCCTGGTCACGGATAAGATGTTGCAACTGGCCAACGAGTACAACGTGCGCATCATTTTTTCTTTGCTCAATAACCGGCAATGGATGGGTGGGCGCCCCAACTATGCGGCCTTCCGAGGCAAAACTGCCGAAGAGTTTTGGACGGACCCGCAGCTCATCGAGGATTTTAAGCAGACAATTGAGTACGTAGTGAACCGGGAGAATAGCTATACCGGAGTTCGCTACCGCGACGATAAGGCCATTTTGTGTTGGGAAACGGGAAATGAGCTGACGAGCCCCATGGATTGGACGATCAACATTACCCGATATCTCAAAAGCCTAGACCAGAACCACTTGGTGATGGATGGCTGGTACAGCGATGACCTGGACTTTCCGTTTGTGAGAGAGGCTTCTCTCAATGAGTGGTCTATTGACATGGTATCGTCGCACCACTATGAACGCAACGCACTGGATATTCCCAAGAACATTCAGCGGAATATCGAGCTCATCAATAAGCGGAAGCCCTATCTGGTGGGTGAGTTTGGCTTTGTGAGTACTGCGGGTATTGGGTCGGTGTTAGATTTTGTCATTGACCACCATGATGTTTCCGGGGCTTTGATCTGGAGCCTGAGGCACCACCGAAAGGAGGGGGGATTCTATTGGCACTCAGAGCCCTTGGGCGCAGGGGTGTTCAAGGCGTACCACTGGCCGGGCTTCGCCTCTGGCGAGAAGTACGATGAATTCAACATGATGAAGTTGTACCGGGCTAAGGCCTATGAAATTCAGGGGATGGCCGTGCCGGGGATTTCCGCACCCTTAACCCCCGAGCTATTGCCCATCGAAAATATCTACTCCATTACCTGGCGGGGAGTGATGGGTGCTACCGGGTACAACGTCTATCGGTCCGAAGCGAAGGATGGCCCATGGGAGGTGGTAGGATACAATGTATCCGATGCGGATGTGCCCTATTTCCCGCTTTTCCATGATGAAACTGCCCAGCTGGGCAAATCCTATTACTACAGTGTGCGGGCGATCAACAGTGCCGGAACCTCAGCGCAATCGAACGTGGTGGGCCCCGTGCAGGTGGCCCAATTGGCCTTTATAGACCGCATGAAAAACCTGGGCAGCGCGATGGATAGCAAGGCCATTGTACCGGTACAGGGAGCGGACCGCAGCTTTAAGGAAATCCGGAACCGCCTGGCGGGTGACTACGGGTCCGACCTGGTGTACAAAATCCCCGGACAGCTAGAGGAATTCAAGTTATACGCCTTTGAGCAAAAGCGTTTTCGGTACCTAGCCATTCTGGGCTCTATGGACGGCACGGAATGGGTGGACCTGGACATCTTTCCATCGAGCTACACCAACAGCGAGTCTAACTATGGGTATTGGAAACCAAAAATTTACAGTTACTCGGGAGATCAGAACTACCAGTATATCAAGATCCTATTCAAAGGCGGGGTTGCCCAGCTGGCTAGGGTAGAGATTACTTACCAGTAATCCATGATATGTTACCCATTCATGAAATATCAGTAAAGCAGACACATTTTTGGTTTTCTTTTTTTGAACCTTGGATTCCTCAAGAGCCATTCAAGCCATATCCATGAATCATTCCATCAAAGCAATAGTGCTCCTATGGCTCCTAACTTCATCTTGCACCCATACATCTCACCCACCCATTCGGGTAGATGAAGTTTCTCCCTGGTGCATCCTAGGTTTTGATGCCCTGGACAGAACGCCCGAACAACGAATCGCGATGCTCAAAGAGATGGGCTTTACCAAGTATGGGTACAATAAAGGGAAGGGAGACTTTAGTGCCATGCCGAAGGAGTTCGCCCTGGCCAGCGAAAACAACCTGGAGATCGTTTCGGTGTTCTTGTGGCTAAATGCTGATAGAGATAGCCTAGGGAAATTAAGTCCGTCCAATCAGATCCTACTTAACGGCTTAAAACAGGTGGAGCAAAAGCCAACCCTTTGGCTAAGCTTTAGTGACAACTATTTCGAAGACCTAAGCCAGGAAGAATCCATTGCCTTTTCTATTGATATGATTCGCTTCGTGCAGTCTGAAGCAGACCAATTAAGCTGTGATTTGGCGCTGTATAACCATCATGGGTGGTTTGGTAACCCGCACAACCTAGTGGAGATACTAGAGCGGTTGGATGACGACAAGATCACGATGGTATATAACTTTCATCATGCGCAGGAGTATGTAGACGAGTTTCCAGAGATTGCGAAAAGGATAGCTCCTTATTTATCCTTTGTGAACCTAAACGGGGTGAAGAAAGAAGGGCCGCAGATAGTGCCCATCGGCCAAGGAGATCATGAGTTTGACATGATGGAACAGCTCATGCGCGAAGGTTTTGCAGGACCCTGGGGAATATTAGGGCACATAAAAACGGAAGATGTGCAAAAGGTGTTAGCGCAAAATCTGGAGGGCCTAGAGGAGTGGAATGCTCGATAAAGCAGTCAAAAAGCCTGGATCCTAAGTTTGAGACAGTATCCATCCTAACAATGCTTCACCCAGAAGTGATTCTAGATTACTACGCATTCATTTATCCATGAATGCAAAGGGACCCCATTCCACATAATCAGTATCACCGAGGTGTTGCCAATTGGTGCATTTCTACCTTTCTGGTGGCCACCTAAGGCGTACTGCTAGCTATACTTGTTTGAGGGCAAAGGCTTCCTTACAGTTTTGAGAAGGACTCTTTTTTATTCCTACCTTATAAGGCTGCTGAATCATTTAAAAAAAATCTTCACTTGGGCGCAACGGTTTTGAGAAGTACTCTGTCCTGCATGATTGAATACCTAAAACTGATTCATAAACAATGAACAAGTGGAACAATTTACCTCCGGGCTTTTGGGTGTTGGGGGTATTGGTATCCTTGCTTGCAGCCTGCGACCGGCTGGATGATGATGTGCGCCCGGATACCGGACCACAAGAAAGTATCATCCAACTACCTCAGGAAAATTACCAGGTAAGACCGGGTGGTCAAATATTGATTGATTTGCTGGAGGGGATCAATACCTCCGCGGCAGTATCCATTAGCATTACTACCCCGCCTAGTGCGGGCGATGCTAGCATTTCGCAGGGTAGGTATATCCATTACCGATCCACCTCTCAGCAGCCACAGAGCGATTTTTTCGTGTTTGAAGTGGCCGATGGTGACAATGCCTGGGATGCGGATACGGTTCGTATTGAAGCCACTACTACCTTGGATGGCTGTACGGATGGTATGTTTTTCAGTACGGCGGAAGGTACATCTACCGATGGCCAGTTGGAAATCAGAGTTCCGATACCTTCTGTGGTAAATGAATGCTACCCTTGGGTAAATGAAGCCAATTATGAGGCAGAAATTTTGAATGGGGACGATGTCATTGGCAACGTCCTATTTAGCAACCAGATCTTTTATTATTTCCCCCAGCAGAATGTGGGTGACTATTCTACCCAGGTGTTTTATGTAGTGAACCTTCCGGGTGAATCTGAACAATACTATGGGGCCTTAGAGATATTTATCGAAGAAGGGTTCGATTGCGAAGATGAGGTAAATGTTGACATCCTGGATTTAGAGCTTATTAACCCGGAAGAGTTTCCCAGTACCTTCACTTTTGGAGTGTCGGATTTGACAGCTAACGATATCTTTTGCGAGATACCTACCGAGATAACGCTAGGCCTGATAGCTCAGAACTGGGTACACCCGGTGACCGTAGAGCTCCAGAACAATACCCTTGTAGTCACCCTGGCGGACTCCAGCTTTTTCGGTCTTGAATCCATTAACTATACCATGGATGCGCCCGAATGGGAAGAACCCATCACAAGTGCTATCACCGTTAACGGGAAAGTAGAATCTGGAGACGACCAAGGGGGAGGACCCTCCTGCATGGTAAGAGCGCAAGCAGATACCTTTACGATTCCTGCCAGCTTGATTGCCCCTGGGGGCTTTTTTGATGAGTTAGTCATCAGATTTGATATTCTGTTCAACGATACCTACTGTACGCTGAATGGCGCTACAGAATTCATCATAATTCAAGACCCAGGAATTGGCGAAGCCACACCAGCAGGGTTCAGTATAGAGTATACCCGGCCCAGGAATGGAGATACCTCAACCACTACGCTAAGGTATCAGCTATGCTCCGGGACGGATTGTCAGGAAGCAACGGTAACCATTAATGTTGAATAGAAACTGTAAGTAAGTTTTAGGATGTCCCAACCCCAGCCATGGGCATTGCTCCTGGCTGGATTTATCCTTATGCAAGACTATAGCCAAGTAATCAAAGGGTGCCTGAAGCACAAAAGTAAGGCCCAGCGGCAGCTCTTCGAGGAGTTCGAAGGACTGGTGATGGGTATTTGCTTGCGCTATTGTAATTCTCGCATGGAGGCCGAGGACATGTTCCAGGAAAGTTTCATTCGGATCTTTGATAAGCTGGATACCCTCAAGGATCATCAAGCATTGCCCGCCTGGATCAAACAAACGGCCATTCGCACGGCCATCAATGGCTACCGCAAGGATTCGAAACACCGGTCGCATTTGGAAGTGGAGGCCGCCGACAATGACCCAGCTCAGGAGTTGAGCGCGCTTGACTTACTGAGCAATGAAGAGATAGTAAATCTGATAAATCAACTGGCAGAACCCTATCGGCTAGTATTTAACCTGTACGTCATAGACGGGTACAAGCACTGGGAGATAGGCGAGATGCTGGATATCGCTGAAAATACATCCAAAAGTCAACTGGCCCGGGCAAGACAACAGCTCCAGGTCAAACTAGAAGCACTAGGAATTACACGGTATGAACGATCGCTCTGAGATGGACAATCGGCTGCGGGATCGCTTCTCCAATTGGAGAGCAACACCCCCACCCCGCGGCTGGGATCGCTTGCAAGGACCACTGGTTCAGCAGCGCATGGGGAGAATGATTCGTAGGACACGACTGTTGGCCCTGGCCATCTTGTTGTTGCTCATACCGGCTGGGTACGGTGCCTGGCATTTTCTGTTCTTTCCGCATGGGGGTGCGGGAGGCGCAAAAGAGGTGCGCTACGTTACGGTCAAAAAAGTAGAGAAAGAGACCAAGATTGCCCGCATGACCGATGCTACGCATACCGTGCAAGCCGTGGAGGCCCCAGAGTCTGCACCGCCGGCTACGCAAAGACCAGCAAGAACTCAGCGGGCCAGGGTGCCTTATGTTACCAGGCAGGTACCCATACCCAATTTTTTTCCGGGCGTGCTCACCGTCACCTCACCCAGTGCCTTGGATGACCCGCCGGGTACCAAACCGCTGGCCTCTATACAACTGCTGCCCCGCCGTGGCCCCTGGTGGGCTCCCTTCGGTCCGGGGCAATTTGCTATTCAGTGGCAGCTGCCTGAGTCGCCCGAAAAGGTAATAGACCGCAACCCCGAGAAGCGCTCTTGGGAAGGCTACGCCTCCGTATTGCCCTTGCTCAATTACAGCCATATTCAACCCAACAAGCAGGACGATATCCTCATCTTGGGGATAAATACCCCAGGCATCCTGTCCACCGAAAGGCTAGGCTATCGTGCGGCTGTGGGTGCCGAGTTCCCCATAGGCCAGTCGCGTTGGCAGTTCAATACCGAAATCGCCTATACTTTTCGCCAAGGAGCCTTCGATTATGAATTTGAATCGGCTACTCCGGACGAAATTCTGGTAGAGCAGCAAGATGATAACACCACCACCCTCACTCCGCTCTACAGCAGGCAGCAGGGCTCCTATGAGTATCGGTCTCATGCCGCCGGACTACAAGTAGGGGTGAATTACCTGGTGAACGGATTATGGGCTGACCACCGGGTGATGGCCGGCTATGAATTATCGGCAGTTACCTTTGACTGGCCCTTGGATGATCCAGGATCGGGCTCCAGCAACATTGAGGTGCCGGAAATCCAGCTGCAGCACTTGCTTACGGTGGGTTACCGCATGGATTATGCCCTGACCCGAAGGTTGAGCGCACGTTTTCAGCCTTCACTCCGCTATGCCCTGCAAACTACCCCCGCTACTACCGGATATTTCACCCTCAAACCCGTCAGCTACGGGCTCAGCATTGGGCTAGCGTACCGCTTTGGTAACCGATAACGTGCATATGCAACCTTTTACCAAGGGACAGTAACCTTTTGGAGGCTCGTTCGTCTTGCCAAAAGACCCTATATGCCTGTGCGTTTCAGAATATTCCTTTGCCTGTTAGTAGGCCTACCTGCTATAGGATGGTCAGTTCCCTTACGCGGTGTGATCACCGATCCTACTGGCGAACCCGTCCCCTTCGTGAGTGTATATGTGGAAAATACCACCTATGGGGTGGCGGCCAATGCTAAGGGGGAGTACTACCTGGAGCTGGATCCGGGTACCCACCGGGTAGTTTTCCAGATGTTAGGCTTTGCTACCCAAACCCAGGTAGTAGAAATGGGAACCTCCTTGCAGCGGCTCAACGTGGTTTTGCAACTACAAGAGTTGGAACTGGCCGAGGTGACGATATACAGCAGTGGACGAGACCCCGCCTATGCCATCATAGAGCAGGCTATGGAGAGGCGGAAGGGCTATCTCCAAGGCCTGGAAGGGTTTACTCGCACTACCTACACCAAGGCCACCTCCGAGGTGGCTCCAGTAAAGGGCATCCGGTCCGATACTACTTTGGAGGAAGAAGGAATCCGGCGGATGAACTTTGTGGAGTCGTTCAGTACCACCCATTTCGAACGCCCAGACCGCTATAAGGAGATAAAAACCGCCTACCGCGATCTGTCCGAGAAGTCACAGGTGACTACCAATGTTAGCTTTAACTTTAACGGCGGGGGGCCACGGCGTGTAGGTTCTATCAATCCCTATCTGTTTTATCTTACCGCAGCAGACGCCAATTTCAACTTTTACCAGAACTCCCTCACCATTAGCAGCTTGGGAGATCTGCCTTATCCTTCACCTATTGGCGTGGGAGCCTTGCTGGTATACAAGTACGAACTGGAAGCAACATTTACGGAAGAAGGAAAAATCATCCACAAGATTCGGGTGATCCCACGGAACAAAGAAGGGGCCGCCTTCTCCGGGCACATCTTCATCGAGGATAAGACCTGGGCCATCAGCGCCGTAGACTTGGAGATCAACCCCAGTACTTTGCGGTTTTTCCGGTATTTCCGCGTACTGCAACAGTACAGTTTAGGGCCAGACAGTGTGTATGTACCCGAGCGGGAGGAGTTCTTTTATCATGCGCTGGACGGCCGCACACTGGTGATGAGTAACACCGTGGCCTTGCATACTGAGTACCAGATTAACCCGGATTTTCCGCCCCGTTTTTTCAATAATGAGCTGCGACGCATCGAAGAAGATGCCATAGACAAGGATTCCTCCTATTGGGCTCAAGCGAGGCCTATTTCACTGAAAGTGGAGGAGCAAACCTACGTAAGCTCACAAGACAGCGCCCGGCAGTGGATGGAAAGTGATGAGTACAAGCGGCAGCAGGATTCTGCCTACAACCACACAGGCTGGCTGGATATCCTATTCTCAGGTTTTGGCCGAAAGAACTCCTTCACCGGATGGGAATGGCAAATGGCCGGGTTGGTATTTCAGGCACGGCCTCTCATGGTGGGAGGGTACCATCAGGCCATCAGTGGGCGGTTTAGTAAAGAATGGACCCGGGCAAACCGCCTTTCGGTTTCGGGTGAGATCAACTATGGTTTCCGAAATCAGGACGTGCGCGGCGGGCTGGAAGTGACCTACCGGTATTTGCCCAAGAAGTTTGGCGAATTGTACGTGGAAGGAGGGGACAAATACACCCTGATCAACAGCTATGACGCCTTGGAAAATATTCTCAGTAGGAGCAACTACATCAGCCAAACCTACGGTGGAGTAGGGCACCGGATGGAGTTCTTCAATGGGTTTTATACCGACTTCAAACTGTTCTACGAACTACAAAAACCGATCACCGGCCTGGAACTGGCACCGTGGTCGCAAGAGCTGTTTGGCGAGCAGAACCTACCGGAGGATTTTGAACCCTATCGGCAGTTGCTTTTCGAGGCCAAGATTACCTACACCCCCGGCCAGCAGTACTATCTGGACCCGTACCGCAAGGTGATCCTGGGTAGTAAATACCCCACCTTCAACTTGCACTATCGTAAGGGCGTACCCAACATATTTGGTAGCAATATCAATTTTGATTTTCTGGAGCTCAGCGCTACCCAAGAACTCAAGCTTAAGCAGCTTGGCGTGATGAGGTATAATGTGTTTGCGGGCCGCTTTCTCAATGACAAAAGCGTGCGCTTCATCGAGCATAAGTGGTTCCGGGGCTCCGACCGGTACTTCCTTTCGCAGCCCTTGCTGT
>JBCBHI010000076.1:0-11805 GCA_038525885.1 Bacteroidota bacterium | reverse complement strand
CCCATCAGGAACGGGCTACTATCACCCAAATAGCCGAACGGATTGGATAACACATAGAATACCGGAAACCACTTTGGTTTCAGTTCGGTGCCATACATCGGGTAGATCTTTGCTGCGTCCTCCATCAGCCGTTCGCTGAGCATACGCATGCGACTTCCTAGTGCCATTTTTCCAACTTGATCAAAAAACATGATGCTTACGTTTCTATATACGTAACTAGTTACGTAAATACATCGGCTTTAGTTCCCTTAAGAAATTCTTGACGTACATTTTATCCTAGATAGGGAACAATATATAGGGCTAGGATATGCTCAACTGCTTGAAAACCAAGGTTCCAGAGCTGTATGCCTAGTGCTACGGTTTTGTACCAATGGTAACCACTAAACACGGTATGTTTCCAAACCTATGCTGTGAATTCCAATGCGGGATAGAACCCAGTATCTTGACCAAAAACTCAAAATCTATGAAAACTTGGATGCTTCTTTTCTGTCTGGTTGCGCCCGTTATCGGCCAGGCACAACAAACCGAGAAACCTGCCTACCCAGATGCAGCATCGGTGGACCTATCTGATATTGAATCGGTAGCTAATGCTATGCTAGGCGTGCTGTCTGGTGCTGCGGAAGGCAAGACCTGCGATTGGGATTTGTGGCGTACGTTGCATGAGCCCAACTCCGCTAGCTTTGCCGTAGTGCATCGCCCTGATACTTCCTTCACCATGGTGATTGATACCGAAACGTTTACCAACCGTTTCGCCGGAAACTATGAAGGGCGTCATTTTTGGGAGTATCAAACGGATATTGATATCAACCAATTTCGGAATGTGGCCACGGTGTATCAGAACTATGAAATGCGCCGCAAGTGGGAAGATGGTGTGATTGCCCGTGGGGTGAATATGCACCTCATGGTATTTTACCAAGACCGGTGGTGGATAGCCGCTTCTACTTGGGACAATGAATTCTTTCCTCGGCCAGAATAAGCTTGCTTAGCTGGGATCTTCAGAGGAGGATTCCAGCTTGGCAATGGCCCGGTCTAGCCGTTCTATGTTTTGGGGCGAAGCAAATTCACGTAGGGTTGCCCGCAGAGCATCGTAGTCGGATTCTGCTAATACCACTACGTTCTTGCCGTCAGGCCGGGAAATCAACAAGGGTTCGCCTTGCCCCACTACCTGGTCGATCTCTTCTGCTACGTGTTGCTCAAAGTTTTGTAGAGTGGTACTACGCATAGTGTATTCGTTTGAATACGAAACTACAAAATAAGCTCTTGGCAGGCTAGGGACTTCCGTTTTGTCACTCACTGGGTTGAGCGAATGCGTGTTAGGTATTGTTGAATTAATTGGCCCTGTGAACTTGCCCTTGTTCATGTCCGTAAGCGTTGGGTCGCTCTTTCTGGCTTCATTTCCCTCTTGGGTTGACTAAGCGCGACCGATTTTCTTATCTCCTATTAAACCTCGGATGAATCCAGGGCCTACATTATGTCGTCCCTCCGGGACTTTCTATGCGCTGTTTGATTTGACCTAGCTGTTGTTGTCGACCTGGATTCCGATTTTTAAGCGAAGGCAACGCGCTCCGGTGACACCAACAACCTACATATCTCCTTTGGGTGAACCGCTGGTCCCCGTAGACTTGTGATTCCCAGGTTAGGAGGAAGCCTCTGGCTTACGGCAAACGGTCTTCTTGCCTGGCATGCCCTGGGGTATCCATGGCCCTCCATAGACCTATAAGGATGGGGCATTACCCCGCATCCGGTTTGGCAATTGTTACCTTTGCCCTATGCCTACACAACGCCAACTGTTTCTGGACCACCTTGGCCAGACCTCTGATTTTCCCTTACTGATTGAGATAGAACGCGCTGAGGGAGTTTACCTTCATGGCCCTAAGGGCGAGCGATATCTGGATCTGATCTCGGGTATTGGGGTAAGCAGTTTGGGTCATAGGCATCCTGCCGTAACGGAGGCCATTCATAGTCAGGTAGATAAGCATCTGCACGTAATGGTGTATGGCGAGTTTGTACAAAGCCCTCAAGTACAGCTTGGTGCAGCCTTGGCAGATTCCCTCCCGGACCCGCTAGAGGCGGCCTTTTTGGTGAATTCGGGTGGTGAAGCCATAGAAGGGGCCTTGAAGCTTGCTAAGCGCTATACTGGGCGAAGCGAGCTTATCTCCTGTGTGAATGCCTATCACGGCAGCTCGCACGGGGCCCTAAGTGTAGGTGGAAACGAGAGCTTGAAACAGGCCTACCGACCACTACTGCCGGATACCCGGCAGATCGTGTACGGTGGTTTTGCCGATTTAGAGCAAATCACCGAGCGTACTGCTGCGGTGGTGGTGGAGACCATTCAAGGTGAGGCTGGGGTGCGGGTTTCCTGTCCCGCATGGTTTCAGGCATTGAGGGCGCGGTGCGATGAGGTAGGTGCCCTGTTGATCTTGGATGAAATCCAATGCGGAATGGGCCGCACGGGTACCCTCTGGGCGTTTGAGCAAATGGATATCGTACCCGATGTGGTGGTGGCCGCTAAGGCCTTAGGAGGGGGGATGCCCATCGGTGCCTTTGTGGCTAGCCGGGAGGTAATGGGCGTCTTCAAAACCAATCCTATCCTTGGGAATATCAGCACTTTTGGAGGGCATCCCGTGAGTTCGGCAGCAGCCCTGGCCACCTTGCAAACGCTCAGAAACAGTGACCTGCTAAGCCAGGCGCCCGCCAAGGCAGAACGGTTCAAGGAAAAGCTTATTCATCCCTTGATACGAGGTATTCGGAATTTCGGACTGATGATGGCCGTGGAGTTCGACCACTTTGATGTGGTAAAGCCCATCATAGATCGGGCCATTGAGCTAGGGGTGATTACCGATTGGTTCTTGTTCTGTGACAACAGCTTGCGGATTGCTCCACCCCTGATCATTACCGAAGAACAAATCGATGAGGCTTGTCAGGTTATTTTGCAGGCTTGCGATGAATGTGGGTAGGAGGTATTGGTAAAATGCATCCTTTCATTGGAAGAGTTACAACTTTATGCAGGCTCTTGTAGTCCTTAGCATGACTAGTCACTAAATTATTCCCAAACCTAATTTTCCTGCGCTAATTATGAATCGAACTATCCCCCTTTTCCTCGGACTAGGCGTTCTTTTGTGCTCGTGTTTTAGCCCCTTCTGTGCTTATACCACCGAACCCTTTATCAGTGTAATGTCTTCCGAGTTCGACTTTCCTTTGGACTCTGCCACCGTCTTAGTGGCTCCAGAGGAACCTGAATACACCTTTAACTTGGCAAGCCCTGACGGAAACCCGGTGCTACTTCCCATGCCGATGAACTATAACGAGGTGGACATCATCTTGTATCATGGCGATACCCAGAGTCAAGTTCATTTTGATTACGAGATTGAGGCCACTTATAGCGACGGTTGTGGTCCTCAAGTGAAATTACTCCCTAGGAGTGTGGTAGTAGAAGGAGAGTTTAGTACTGCCTTCTACAGCGAGGGGTTCTCATCAGATCCTCCCTTTTTCGACTTTGCGAATAATGACATCATCGTAATCTACTTAGGACAATGAAAAGACTTCTGTTTTGCCTGATGGTGGGCCTAGGGTCCACTTCATTGTATGCCCAGTCAGAGGAAAGTACTGACCTCAACCGCGCCACGCCCAGTCTGATGGTGCAATTCAGCACGGGGCAGGCCCTGACCTCACCCATGATATGGTCCACCGCATTTTCGCCCAGTTTTCATGGCGGCTTGGGCTTTGATTTACATCACAAATTCTCCTTTGTAGTAGAGGGTGGGTATACCCAATTCAATCGTCCGGTACGAGAAAATCAAAGTGGATTGCACGAACAATGGTATGCCAAGGCCAAGGCCTATATTCCTGTATTCCAAATAGCCCCGGATGCCAAAATTTGGGTGTTTGCGGGAGGCTATTATACCGAAGAGTTCCGCAATGTGGACTACACCATGCCAAGCGACTATTACGATCCCTTAGAGGCCTCATTGGTGCTTGAAAATCTAGATATGCTTGCCGGTATTGCAGGTCTGGCCCTTACGGTAGACATGTTCAAATTCATGTCCATCGCTCTGGAATCCAACCTGTTGGTATTGCCTATCCAGTACTCCTATACGGGAATAGCCGCCGATGAGTCTCCCGGCTTTTTGAGGGGCTTAGGCATCTACCGTAGGCCCTACAACCTTAGCGGAGACTTGGTAGTACGCTTTCATCTGCCCGCGCGGAACAACTAAGACTTGCCCTTAGTGGCAGGTTGGCGGAGCACCGTTTTCCATTTGGCGGGGTCTGCCCGGCGGATATCCGATAGGTAGATCTCATGGTGCTTGCCGCTTAGCGAAAACCCATCGTTTTCGATAGTCTCGTGTACTCGTTCTATAGTGGGCCCTTCCTCTGAGAAGGGCCCAATGTGCATGGTTTGCGCGGCTTTCCCTTCGGCATAGCTTTCGAACCGAAGCAAATGGAGGGCTGCGGGATTCTTTTTCTTCCGGACGTCCTCTCGCATGGCCTCTACTCGTTCGGCAGTTATCCATTCGGGTTGCATGATCATCATGGTCCATTTCCATTCATCACGCCTGCCGTCCATGGTGAAGGCATGATAATCTTCGGCCCACCAGAGGCCTTCTAGCGGCATCACCGTATAGTCTATTTCCAGTTCCTTTTTGATGGAGAACTTCAACCCATAGGCCATCGGGAATAGGCTTTCTAAAGCCTCCTGGTACGATTGCGATCCCGGAGCACCTAGCCCGTCTACCATGAGATAATTCATCGGGGGCACCTCTACCCATTCCACCTTTTTGGCCGAAGGTTTATACAGGTGCTTTAGCTCTTTTTTGAAGTCTATCTTTTCCATCGTTATTCGGGGGATATGGGTATGTGAATTTCAGTTATCAATTCCGCTGGGGCTACTTCCAGTTGGGTGTTATGGTAGATGTCGAAAATGTCGGCATCGCGGAGATGATGATGACTGGGCAGTAGCCAGTCCTTAAAGATTTTATCGTAGACTAAGTCTAGATATTCATGAGGGCCCTGATACCTAAACCGGGCGTACCGGCCACCAGGTAACAGCTTTACTTGAATGGGTTCTGGCGGCTGTATTTCCTCCTTTATGCTGATGCATGCATGGTAGAGCCACTGGTCGGTACTAGAGAGTTCTGGGTTCTCGTAGGAGATACCAATGCAAAGGCTGCCAGGCCCCAGCCAACCCAGTTGCCCAGCCAGGGTATGCAGCGTGCCCCAGGCTTGGCCCATAGCCGCACCTCCGTAAGTCCCCCTTACCTGTAGATAACCTAGCCGCTGTGGGTGTAGTGTTACCAGCTCTGGCACGGGTTCGAAAGAGAACCCCTGAGGGGTTTGGTGGGTCGCAGTTTCCTTAGGTTGGCTGCGCTGCTTTCTGAATTCTACCGGGGACAGACCGAAGTGCTTATGAAATGCGGTGGTGAAGGCCGAAGGGGTTTCATAGCCTACCTGATAGGCAATATCGGCTGCGGGCAGATCGGAGTAGGTCAGTAAGGTGGCAGATTTCTCTAGCCGGAGTCGTTTGACGTAACTGCCTACGGGTTCGCCCAAGTAGCCACGTAGCAGGCGGTGAAAGTGAAAGCTTGAGAACCCGCCTACCTCGGCCAACACCTCAAGGGGCAAGGGTTCTTGCAAGTGGGTGTGGATGTAGTCCAACACCCGTTGTATACGGTCTAGATTGGAGCTAGCCATGGGGAGCGTTTCAGTTGGATGCTCCAAGGTAGGGGCCCGGGCTGGCCTTTACTTGCTCATTCTTGCTATTCGCTATACGAATGCCCGGTATTCTTCAATCTTTTCGGCGAGCCGGGCCTCCAGGTACGCATGTTTGCTGGTCAGTTTATCAGCAATATATACCGCTTCGTCTAGATAGCGGCCTATTTTCTCTTGAGACCAGTGGGCAGGTGGAGCCTGTAAATTGGTGATTCGGTCCGCTAATTTTACCATTCCTACTTCCGGTCCTAGTGCATTGATCCGCTCAATACTGTCCTCCATTTTTTCTCGCTTCCCAATGATGGTGGGGTTCTTTGTAAGCGCCAGCACCGCATCGGCTACTTTGTTGCCAAAGCGCTCTTCCAGGTCCTCATAGGTAGCGTCGGTGTCCTCTAGGGTGTCATGCAGAATGGCAGTTTGTACCGCTAGTGCCAGATCGAAACTGGGTGATTCTATGTATATCACCAGAATTTCCATGGCCACATTGCTCAGGTGAAGCAGGTAGTTGGCGGTGGAGCCCGGTACGGTCTGGTTCCGGTGTTTTTCACCGGCAAACTTCATGGCTTTCTGATATAGGGTTTGGATAGTATCCATGGTAAAAAGTAGGGTAGTGGGTACTATCCAAGATAACAAAAAGAACGAGGACTCTAATACTTGTACACCTTGCCCTGCTCACGAAGGAGGCGCTTAGCGGTGCGCCAATCTGGGAGGGTGTCTTGGTCTAGGGTAAGGACGCGGATTTCCCGGGCAATTTTCCTGGCCCCTTTCATGGCTTCTAAGTGTGCGCCGGACCGTGCAAAGGCTTTCATGTCTTCTTCAGTTTCCCAAAGGGATAGTGTGTAGTGTTTCGCGCCAAACCCTTGGGTACGGGTTTGTTTTACCGGAGTGCCTTTCAGCTGCCGAAGGATATGCATGGCCTGATAAGACAAAGCGAAAAAGTGCCAGGGTTTGCGCAGGTGCAATAAGGTGATGGTGACCTTCATGTAGGGGGGCTTTTGTGATGTAATTAGAATACGACGTGGTCCAAGATAATGGAAAATTGTATCGGTGAACCTTGAAAAAAGTACGGAGAATTGGGTAGAAAATGGGGGTGAAACCAGACAGTAGCAGCCTGCGCACCCTGAGGGTCTATTGCCCAACGCCCGGTGGCAATTATGGGTCTAAAAGTTGTGAATCGTATGATTGAAGCTGATTTTTGGTCATATTCTTTGTTTAAGTGAGCAACGAACACCCCTATGTATCCCTCACCAAGCAAACTAAGCCTTGTTCTCTGTGCCCTGGTATTCCATGCCTGCCTTACTCCTTGCCTCACCCAGGCTCAAGACCTCAGCATTGCCCGGGAGTGGAATGAACAGCTGCTGCAGTCCATCCGGGAGGATGACGCCAGACCTACCGTACATGCCCGCAACCTATTCCATATGTCGGCTATGATGTACGACCTATGGTGTGTTTTCCATCCCGTAGGAACGGAGGAGCCCTACTTGCTCGGTAAAACCTTGTATGGCTTCGAAGCTGCCTTTGAGGGTTTCACACCAACAGGAGACCATGAGGCGGCCCTCCAGGAAGCCATTAGCTATGCCTGTTATCGTTTGATTGCTCACCGGTTCAATCAAGCCGTTAGGCGCAACGATATTCTGAACCGGGTGAACGCCTACATGACCTCTCACGGTTATGATATTTCTTTCCAGGGCAGGGACTATTCTACTGGGAACGCGGCTGCCCTAGGCAACCACATTAGCGCGTTGTATATAGACTACGGCCGACAGGACGGGGCAAACGAGCCCGGATATTTGAATGAAAACTACGAGCCTGTGAATGAACCCCTTGCACCGCAGGTGCCAGGCATTGTTACCGACGATATGGACCCTAACCGTTGGCAGCCGCTCAAGTTTGAGAATGTACGGTTTGTAGGGCAGTCAGGGGTGATTTCTGAAGAAATAGTCCCCTCTTTCATTTCCGCCGAATGGGGCCTGGTTAACCCCTTTGCCCTTAAGCGAACGGATCTTTCTGTGAAAGAACGCGACGGTAGGGAGTGGTGGGTCTATCATGATCCGGGTCCTCCTCCATTCTTGTCCTATAAAGGCAAAAGCGACACGGATGAGTACTATAAATGGGGATTCTCCTTGGTGGCAAGCTGGTCTTCTCATCTTACCACTTCTGACAATGTGATGTGGGATATATCCCCAGCCAGCATAGGCAATGTGGGGGACTATCCGGAAACCTGGCAGGAGTATGAGGATTTTTATGATTATATGGAGGGCGGAGACAATAGCCAAGGTTGGCCAATCAATCCTCATACCGGAGAACCCTATCCGGCCCAACGGGTACCGCGGGGAGATTACACCCGGGTACTGGCAGAGTTCTGGGCAGACGGTCCTGAGTCTGAAACTCCTCCGGGGCATTGGTACTTCATCTTAAACTATGTAAATGACAATCCCCTATTGGAGAAACGAATACGGGGAGAAGGCCCTGTATTGAGCAACCTGGAGTGGGATATCAAAAGCTATTTTCTGTTGGGTGGCGCCCTGCACGATGCCGCTGTATCCGCTTGGGGGATCAAGGGGTATTATGATTATATCCGCCCCATTTCTGCCATCCGGTGGATGGCTACCTATGGACAAAATACCAACCTCCTACGAGCAGCTTACCATAAGCATGGGCTCCCTTTGGTAGCAGACCGGATTGATGTAATCGATGGTTCGGATGACTTTTCCCGAAGTGAAAACGGACCTATTAAGCTGTATGCCTGGCGGGGTCACAACTTTCTCACCAGTGCGCAGGGTATAGGGGGAGTCAACTGGATGCCGGCTTCGGAATGGTGGCCCTATCAGCGGCCCAACTTTGTTACGCCGCCCTTTGCGGGGTACGTCAGTGGGCACTCTACCTTTTCCAGTGCTGCCGCCGAAACCCTCACTCGCCTTACTGGTGACCCCTATTTTCCTGGTGGGGTAGGGGAGTTTCGTGCCGACCGGAATAGCTTTTTGCAATTTGAACTGGGCCCTAGCCAAGACATGATTTTGCAATGGGCTACCTATCGCGATGCGGCCGATCAGTGTAGTCTAAGCCGTATCTGGGGCGGAATCCATCCACCAGCGGACGATATGCCTGGGCGAATAATAGGCAAGGAAGTAGGCGAAGATGCCTTTGCTAAGGCCATGGAATATTTCGAAGGCAGCGTTCCCGACCCTGAGCCAGCACCTGAGCCCACTCTACAGTTATATCCTAATCCTTGGGCGCAGGGCGAATTGTCCATCGCGGCAGCCTATGGTCAGCGGATTGATGCGGTTTCTCTATGGAATGCGCAAGGAAAGCTGGTGGCGGAGTTTCAAGTAACCGAAGAGACAGGCAGCATAGCCCTGGCTAAACCTGAGGTGCAATCAGGATTGTATATACTCAAAATTCATTCTGGGTATCAGGTATGGCTACGAAAGTTAGTTATTCCCTAACCTTGACCTCATTGAAATAGTTGAAGCTGACAATGAAGCATATAAACAAACGGAATCTATGGTCACTGCCCGGAGTAGTGCTTGGGGTTTGTATCCTCACCTCGTGCTCCACGGACATCGTGCCTTGTATAGAACCTTCTGGAGAGCCCTATTTGTCAATTCAGCTACTGGATAATACCCAGGAAGTAGACTCCGTGGTGGCCTTCCTCAATGATGAGCTGTCACCTATAACCTATTTGCCAGAAGCCGATACTGCCATTGGCATATCTATGAACCATAGCCGTATGGAGCTTACGGTATATCACACCCGGGGCCTTACCTCCCTTACTCTCAATTATGATGTGACCGCGGTGCTAGATGAAGCCTGCGGCATTCACTACCTGGGTTTAGAAAACGTGCGCGTGCGGATGGAAGGACCACTTAGCTTCACGGACTTTTTCAATCCCTTTGATCCGGCCGTTCGGTCCTATAGAAACGACATTGAAATTTTCCTTTTCCCATGAAGCCAATTAGCTTATTTCTACTCCTAATGCTGTGTGGGATCAGTCTCGCCCACGGCCAGGTAACCCGGCAGCCAGATACCCTTACCCACTATAAGTCCCTGTATGTTGGTGTAGATGCGGCGGACCTTCTGGTGAATGGATATTCGGCCATATTAAACTTGCTACCACAAGAGAGACTGGTTTTTCCTTCGTATTGGGCAGGTACCGTACACTTCGGGCGTGATGTTGTGCCCACGGTGCGGTACAATGTCAGTTTGGGCTACTGGGGAGCCTTTGCCCGCAGAACCGAATTTCAGAACGTTGTATTCCAAACCATATACGGTCAAGGGACCCTGCACTTCTTCAAACCCCTGAATGCCCGAACCAGAGTTGGGGGGTATCTGGGAGTCCACTATGCACAAACTCAAGGGTATTTTGATGTTCAAATTCCTGGCAGAGTGTATGATGATTTTAATTCTCGCATACCCTTTTCCCAACAAACCAATGCTTCACTATTGATAGGTTTAAGTGCCACTAAGTTGATCAGGGATCGGCTAGAATTGGCCTTGGAGTCCAATGTGTTTGCCCTCCCTATCCTGCGGCAAGGAGAGACTACGTTTGCTGGAGTCAACGACGCTATAGAACCGGGATTGGGTTGGGTCAATTTCAACTTTCTTACCCTGCAAGGTTCCGTAGTACTGAGGTATTTCTTTTGGAAGAACCTTGTGCAGAAGCGGTCAGCTTCGGCTGGCTAGCAGTTTGGCTATGACCGCCTCATCAGCCGGTGAGATCAAGTACTGACTCATTTCCTCGGGCAATACCCAGGCTAGTTCATCGTGCTCTAGGGCCATAGGCTCCTCTTCGCTGGTGCACTGGAAGGTGAGTAACCGTACGGTCCGGTCCGGGTAGCGGTGCGAATGATCAAGGAATAGCTCCCCAACGGAGACCAGGATTCCCAGCTCCTCTTGTAGCTCCCGCTTTAGAGCTTGTGCCGGACTTTCATTCTCCTGCACCTTGCCGCCGGGGAATTCCCAATGCCCTGCGAGGTGCTTCCCAAGGGGCCGTTTTGCTAATAAATAGCGGGTATTTCTTACAAGTAACGCAGCGGTAACCAGCAGTGTGTCGGGGGCGGAAGGACTTGACATTTCGGCTAAAAATGCTAACTTATTGGAAATTAAAACAACTACATAGTTTATGCGCTCCCACGTGACCAGAATCCTTCTCGCTTTCGGCGTTTGGTTCGGCGGGGCCGGGGCGCACCTCCAAGCCACCGAAAGAGTGCCGGCAGATGTATATGATTATGCCGGTCGGTTCCGTCTAGGTCAGGACGGAGTAGTTACGTTTTTTGTTACCGCGGGCGACCTCTATATGACCTCACTCCAACAAGGAGTGTTCGAATTGAAGCCCAAAGGAAACAATCGGTATAGTTCTCCAAGCGGTGAGTTGTTAGTGACGTTTTACAGTGATCGGTTAGTAGAAATCACTACCACCAACGGAACTCTGGATGCCATGGCGGTACGCATGGCCGATGATGAAAAGGTTCCTTTGGAGTACATCATGGATGGCGACTTAGATGAAGCCATTCGGGCCTACTTGATTGCCTACGAGGAAGACTTGGTGCGAAACCAACTCCGAGGGGCGGATATCCAACGGGCTGCAGCACAACTGCGGGCTGAGGGAAAAATAGAACAGTCGCTCATGCTGCTAGGTTTGCTCAGTTTGGTGTACCCAGAAGAGGCCGTTACTTTTCGCGGACTCGGCGATGTGTACCTTAGTTTGGCTATCGAAAACTACCGTGAGTACGCTCGTTTGACTGGTGAACTCGACACCCGCACCCCAGCATTGGAGTTTATGCTGGAACATGACGAATAGGCGTAACCATACCCCATTTAATCATTATCACTAAAGCAACAAAGGCCCTGAGGGGCCTTTTGTTTTTGTGGGTAGTTAGATCAACCTCCGGATGAGAGTTATGATGATTGGATTAATCAAGAAATCTTGGGGCTACTTAGGGGCTGCTGAAAAAGTCATCAATTGCCTCCGGCTTTAGCCGGATGGTAAAGAAATCGATAAAAACGAGGCTTTAGCCCAAGGAAACCAACTCTCCTTGGGCTAGG
The DNA here is from genome assembly GCA_038525885.1 of Bacteroidota bacterium. GTDB lineage: Bacteria > Bacteroidota > Bacteroidia > Cytophagales > Cyclobacteriaceae > DMST01. The sequence continues at coordinate 54 of JBCBHI010000076.1, read as the reverse complement.
CGCCCCCGGCTAAAGCCCAAAATATTTGCCCTAATAGGTCACCGAGCTAAAGCT
>JBCBHI010000075.1:0-11807 GCA_038525885.1 Bacteroidota bacterium | reverse complement strand
TGCCGGGGCCAACAACGAGTGTAAAGTTGATTTCTCCCGAATGGATGTACTTCAAATCAACTTTACACTCGTTGTTGGCCCCGGCATGGATGAACGCTTCCACTATAGATTTGTAAGCATCGGGCAACTCCACGTATTTACCTACAAGTCCAATTTTCACCTCATCCGTCGGATTCTTCAGCCTGCCCAAAAACTCCTTCCAATGCTCCATTTTAGGATCATCCTTAGGAGACATTTTGAGTTTGGACAAAACCCGCTCATCCAGTTTTTCTTTCCGCATCAACAGCGGCACGTCATAAATCGTTTCCGCATCCATCGCCTCTATGACAGAATTAATGTTGACGTTACAGAAACGGGCTATTTTTTTACGCACCTCGGGCGGTAGCCGGCGTTCACTCCTACATACCAGGATGTCAGGTTGAATTCCTTCTTCCAGCAGGTCTTTTACCGAATGCTGAGTGGGTTTGGTCTTGAGTTCACCGGCAGATTTCAAATAAGGAACCAAGGTGAGGTGAATCACTAGGGAGTTGGTTTGACCCACATCCCATTTAGCCTGACGAACTGCCTCAATGAACGGTAGGGACTCTATGTCTCCCACACATCCACCAATCTCAGTGATGATGAAATCATACTCGCCAGTCTCCCCAAGGGCAAACATATTCCTTTTGATCTCATCGGTAATATGGGGAATCACCTGCACGGTTTTCCCCAGATATTTACCTTGGCGTTCCTGTGTGATTACGTTGTAGTAAATTCTGCCCGTAGTTACGTTGTTGGATTGTGAAGTAGGGCTATTGAGAAAACGTTCATAGTGCCCCAAGTCCAGGTCAGTTTCTGCCCCGTCATCCGTTACATAGCATTCCCCATGCTCATAAGGATTGAGGGTACCCGGATCAATGTTGATATAAGGGTCAAACTTCTGGATAGTAACCCGGTAGCCCCGGGCCTGCAAAAGTTTTCCTAGTGAAGCGGCAATAATTCCCTTGCCCAGGGAGGAGGTCACCCCTCCAGTTACAAAAATGTATTTCGCAGACGCCATAAGATGAGTAATACTCCGTGTTCTTATGGGGTGCAAAGGTAACCCATTCGGTACAATAAACTAGCTTAGTCAGGAGGCGTGCATAAATTCCTTTTAATATCCCGATCGAGCTAGGAATAGGACAAAATGAAGATGGATAATTCTTGTTATGCCTCTGTTGGGATACCTCTTGGATTTTCCGCCAATGGTGATCTAAGTAATGATGAGGGTGATTTGATACGTTCCTCCTACCTCAGTTGATGGGAGGTAAATCCCAAAGTATTTACCCTCATTGACTTACAAATGCTACAGCATTGATGGGGAGGACTGGGTAATGCTTTGCAGTAGTTGACGGATGGTGCTTAGTTTAAACGTACTCAGCAAGTTCCATCCATCGCTCTGTCTTGGTCTCCAGGGTACCCTCAAGCTCACCAATTTCCTTTCCCCAGGCAGCAATTTGCTCGTGATCTCCTCCTTGGCTCATAAGACTAATTAGTTCTTCCTTGCGGGTCTCTAGGTCCTCTATGTCCTGTTCCAGCTGTTCGTACTCGCGTTGTTCTTTGAAGGATAGCTTTGTTTTCTTTTTGGATTGTACCGGTGTCTCCGCAATTTTCTGACTCTTCTGCTCTTTCTCTACCTTTTCGGCCTCAGCCTTCTCCTCTGCGGCGCGTTCCCTATAGTCCGTATAGTTGCCAGGGAAGTCGCGCACATTGCCCTCACCATCCAACACAAAAAGGTGCTCCACCAGGCGGTCCATGAAGTAGCGGTCATGGCTTACCAGTACCAACACACCAGGGAAAGCCTCCAAAAACTCTTCTAAGAGGCCCAGGGTGACTAAGTCTAAATCATTGGTAGGCTCATCCAAAATCAAGAAGTTGGGAGACTTGATCAGGATTTGCATGAGCTGCAACCTCCGCTTCTCCCCACCGCTTAGCTTGCTCACGGGGTTGTGTTGGGTTTTGGGAGGAAATTGAAACTTGTTTAGGAACTGGGACACTGTAATAGTTTCGCCATTGCCCAGTTCCACAATCTCAGCTATATCCTGGGCTACATCCAGCACAGTACGAGCTTCATCAAAGGTGGGCTCCGTTTGCGTATAGTAGCCATATTGAGTAGTGGGACCTACCACTATCTCGCCTCCGTCCGGTGCAACACTTCCGGTGATCATATTCAGGAACGTAGATTTGCCTGTTCCATTGGGTCCTACAATCCCAATACGGTCCTTGCGCTTAAATATGTAGGTGAAATCATTTACATCTTTATCACCGTATCGTTTCTGTATTCTGTCAATCTCCAAGATTTTGCGACCCAGCCGGGTGGTTTGCATTTGCAAGTCCACAGTGTCCTGTCGCAAGTTGGTATGCGCCTTGGCTTTCACATCATGAAAAGCATCTTCCCGGTATTTGGCTTTAGTCCCTCTTGCTTTGGGCTGTCGGCGCATCCATTCCAATTCCCTACGGTAAAGGTTGCGTGCCTTTTCCACCTCAGCGGCCAGCTGCTCGCGTCGCTCAGCCTTTTTTTCCAGGAAGTAATTGTAGTTGCCTACGTACCGGTGCAGGCTTCCACCATCTAGTTCCAGGATGATGTTGGTCACCTTTTCTAGGAAATACCTATCGTGTGTGACTAGCAAAATGGATTGATTGGCGGTAACCAAGAAGTTCTCTAGCCATTCTATGGTATCCAGATCCAAGTGGTTGGTCGGCTCATCCAGCAGCAACAGGTCTGGTTGTTCTACCAGAATCTTGGCCATGGCCACTCGTTTTTTCTGCCCACCCGAAAGGCTTCCCACCTTCTGCTCCAGATCATGAATACCGAGTTTTCCTAAAATCTGCCGAACCTGATTTTCATAATCCCAAGCCTGGGCGGCATCCATTTTCTCAATGAGCCCAGTGAGTGCCTCTGCGGCAGTTGGGTCTGTAGCTGATTTTGCGGATTGGTATTCGTATTCTCGGATGAGCTGCAGGGCAGGAGTATCACTTTTGAACACCGCTTCAAGCACGGTGTCGGTGGGTTCCAGATAGGGGTTCTGAGACAAATACCCTACCCGTACCTCTTTATGAAAAGCGAATTTACCCCCGTCAGGCCCGTCTTCTCCCGCTAAAATTTTCAGCAAAGTGGACTTTCCTGCACCGTTGATGCCCACAAGGGCCACTTTCTCACCCTGAGCAATGCCAAATGAGATACTGTCGAATAAAACTTTGTCACCATATGCTTTGGTGAGGTTGTCAACGGAAAGGTAATTCATGGACGGAAGAACGAACTAATTTCTATCAGGGCAAAGATATGGTATGAGTAAAGAATTCGGCCTGTTCTTCGCCTCTCACCCGAAAGCCAATTTCTTTTGCATCCCAGTCAATTTCGATGACACCGTAGTTTAGCTGAATAACAAGGTCGCCTACTCTTAAAACATTGAGTTCTTCCCCAGGTTCATCCCAGGTGTGGGTAAGCCCTGAACTAGTGAATTCGTAAACCGGATCGGGTAATTTTTCCAGGTCCAATCGACTTAGTTCCGCAATATGGCGGTCACCACTGATAAAGATGGGGGTAGCTACTTGTAACTCTTCAAGCAAGTCGAACATTCGCTGGCGGGCCTTTGGGAAATTGCCCCATTTCTCATACCCATGGTCATTGGCTAGTAGCTGTACACTGGTGCCTATGATGTGAACCTGGGCAGGGCTATTGGTAAGCTGTTGGCGAAGCCATGCCCATTGGGCCTCACCCAGTACATCCCCCGTTTCGTTTAACTGATATCGCATATGTTCCTCTTCACTGTCTGCTAGGGTATCCCGATGGTATCGGGTGTCCAATAGTATCATGCGAACCAGTTTGCCTTCCTCACCCCAATCATATGCCTGATAAATTCCTTCTCGGTTCCTCACCGATGCGGTATCGGATACATCCAAAAAATCTAAGGCTACTTGCTGCGACGCCACTTTCTGGGGGTACTCCTTGCCTCCATCATTCTTGCCGTAGTCATGGTCGTCCCAAATGCCAAGGATGGGAAAAGCGGCACGCATGGCCAGATAATCAGGGTTTGACTTTTGCTGCTGGTAGTAGGCAGCAAGTTGCTCCATATCTTCCGTATCCGCATATACGTTGTCACCTAGCCATATGAATAGGTCTGGGTTTTCCATCAATATATCATCCCAAAGAAGCTGAGGTAGGTCCTGCCTGGAACAAGAACCAAAGGTGATTTTCTGGACAGGAGTAGAATTCTGAGTGTAGATAGACACAAAGGCATTGGGGTCCCAGCCGGGCTGCTCGTCTGGCGGTTTCGAATTGGGTGTACATGCCCCTAACCATAGCAGGGATAAGAATAGGAATATCAGTGTTCTCATGTGGTGTTCAATTATGCGATGCATAGTTACAAAATTGAATATGCATATGGCTTTGCTCTGGTGGGATATTGGATGTGTGATCGAATTGTTAAGTCATTTAGCTAATGGTAAAAAACTAATATTCAATACATGGGAAAGTGATTTTTTATTGCAATGATGCGATAATTGTATATTTCCTGTTTTGTGGTAAATGAGCTGGTATTGACAACATAAATATCTGATTATCAGTTATAAATGTTTTTCATTCTGGAAATGGGTGCAATAACTTACTTCTTTCGATTGTTGGTTTTTTCATGCCAAATTTTTAGTCCTATAAACCGGATTAATAAATGCCTGACAGGCTAAGCCCCATATATAATTTGGCCCAAAATATAGTACCGTTTTTTGTTTGCAGAAGCCTCAATTGTTGGTGGTTCGGTGCCTGCCTAACGGAATTTGTGGAGTAGGATTTGATGAAGTTGGTTTGGTATTATTTGTCTTTTGGGCTTGGGATTTCTTAAAGGTTTTAGTCTAAAATGGTGTGTGGTGAGCTTGGTTTCTTACACTAGCTTAGTGCTGAAATGACATTTCTTTTTCTAAGGAGTTATACCCTAAATGCTAGTTTTTCCTGCTTTTTGATTGGTTTTCGTTTTAGTAGTGAAATAAATATGGTAACTTTTCACCGTAAACATTACTTGATAGTCTCGGCTTAGGGAAGTGATCAACATATTCATTTGTTGTATGAAATGTCGGGTAAGTGTTTACATGTTCTTTGAGATTGAACTAGCTTTACATAAGCTATAGTGGATATTGTATTTTAAGAGGCTGATATCAACTTCTGACCATCTGTTACACGGTGTTGTTGTTTATTTCTTAGATTAAGTCTGACTTGATCGTTTTTGTTTAGTTATTGGTTAGAGCAGTCATCATACAGTAGAAGCTATAGCTTTTTTTATTTTCCCTTCTTCTTCCCTTCATCTCTTTTCTTAATTGTTGCACTTTAATAAGTTGCCGTATGTCTTATGATTATGCGGTGCTTGATATTTTTCGGTCTTCGGCAGGTTCTGGAAAGACCTACACTCTCACGCAGCAATACCTAAAGCTGGCTTTGCAAGAGCCAGATTACTTCCGTTACATTTTGGCGGTCACTTTTACCAATAAGGCTACCCAGGAAATGAAGAGCCGAATTGTAGAGACTCTTGATTTGCTGCGGAAGGACAGCCCAAAGGTGCAGGGCATAAAGGAAGTACTAAACGTGGAACTAGGCGTTACTTCTGCTGAAATAACTGCAAGATCTGCTACCGCCCTTTCGTCAATTCTTCATAAGTATGGTCACTTTTCGGTGAGCACTATTGATAGTTTCTTCCAGAAAGTGATTCGCTCCTTTTCGCGGGAGATTGGGCTGCAGGGTGGGTTCATGGTGGAGCTGGATACCTCCAAAGTGCTAAGTGAGTTGGTAGATAAGCTTATGGAACGAATCGGAGATCCTGAGCATAGCCAGCTAACTCAATGGTTAGTGGAGTTTTCTAAGGAGCAGCTTGAGGAAGGATCAGTTTGGGATATCCGTAGAGAATTAGAATTGCTGGGAAGCGAAATATTCCAAGAGGCCTACAAACAGGAACATGTCGGCATACCTCCTTTGAGTTTAGAAGAGTTGAAGGCCTTTCAAAAAAAAATGAAATCCGTCCGGGCTAGTTTCGAAAATACTCTCAAGAACTTTGGTAAGCAGGGGGTATTGGTGCTGGAAGAAAGTCAACTTACGGTAGATAACTTCAAGTGGAAGGGGACCGGTGGGGTAGCGTGGTTGTGCAAGCAACAACATCCGGTGAAGAAGAGTAGTGGGAAATGGAGCTTTGAACCCTCTAAGCGGGCTCTTGCTGGGGCAGTAGATTATCAAGAGCTATTGAATAAAAACTTCACAGGGCCAGAGGAAACGGCTGCAACCCAGTTTTCAGCCTTATTGGAGAAGGTACAGCACTACATTCAGAAGTCTAGCCAGGAGTATCTTACTGCCGTGGCCGTTCTTAGGCATTTCTATAGCTATGGGATATTAGCCTATTTGGCCAAATTGGTGGTAGAATATCGGGATGAAAATGAGGTGATGCTCATTTCAGATGCCAATGACTTCCTTCAGCAGATCATAGCCGACCACGATACCCCTTTTGTGTATGAGAAGGTAGGGGCATTTTTCCGACATTATCTAGTAGATGAGTTTCAAGATACCTCCTCGTTTCAGTGGAATAATCTGCGTCCCCTGATAGAAAACAGCCTAGACCAAAATTATAGGAATCTTGTAGTAGGAGATGTAAAACAATCAATCTATAGGTGGCGAGGAGGAGACTGGTCTCTTCTTCTGAATAAAATCCAACAAGATATCGGTCCTGGTAGGGTGAAGGAAGCTGCTCTGCAGACTAACTGGCGGAGCTTGAGTGAGATTGTTGAGTTTAACAACGCACTTTTTTCGCAGGCGCCTGATCTACTACAAAGCGACTTCGAGGCCAATATGAGCCAATCAGCAGTAGAGGGGGTAGAGAAGGAAATGCGACAAGAAGTACAAAAATTGTCCATGGCCTATGCCGATGCTCAACAGGAAGTCAGGCCCAATTTGCAGGAAAATCATAAGGGCTGGGTAGAGGTATCCTTCCTTAGGGAAGAGGAGGAGGAAGATTTACATCCTTGTCTTCAGAAAGTACCAGGTTGGTTAGAAGATCTTCAAGACGCCGGGTATGCACTCAAGGATGTGGCCTTTCTGGTAAGGACCAAGCGTGAGGGGCAACAGATCGTGGATGCATTGATGCGGTATCAGGCAGAGAATCCCGAATCACCCTACGCATATGATGTTATTTCTTCGGAAGCACTCGCTTTGGACAGTGCACCAGCAGTGCGATTGCTTTTATACGGATTGCAGGCATTGCATCAACCAGAAAATGGCCTGGCTCAAGTGCAATTGGCCTACGAATACGTCTATTATGGTGGCCGTTCTTCAGATGCAGCGGACCCTCACTCGGTTTTTGCTCGGCCTACCAAAGACAGTGATGAAGCTACCAGTAGTTTGCCCGATGCTTTTGTGAAGCAGAGAGATAGATTGGCGCGCCTACCCCTTTATGAGTGTGTGGAAACCTTGATCCCCATATTAGGGGCTGATCAACTCAGGGGACAGTTTGCCTATCTGCAAGCCTTTCAGGATGCTGTTTTGGAGTATTGCCGGATGGAGCAAACAGATCTGGGAGGTTTTTTGAAGTGGTGGGAGAATACCGGGTACAAACGATCTGTTCAGGTGCCCGAGCAAATGGATGCCGCCCGCATTTATACCATTCATAAGTCTAAAGGCCTGCAGTTCAAGGCAGTCCTTATGCCCTTTGTTCATTGGTCTACGGACCATAGGTCCAACCAAGCCAATTTCCTCTGGGTACAGGAAAATACCACGGGCTGGGAGTATCCTGGTTCCGTCCCTATTCGGTATGGCCAAGGCTTGGCAGAAACTGCCTATTGGCCTACCTATTATCGTGAACGCCTTTGGGCCCAACTAGACAACCTTAACCTACTCTATGTGGCATTGACCAGGGCTGAGGAAGTGCTGCGCATAGCCAGCAAGCACCCTGATCCTAAAGGAAAAGGCATTCGGGAAATCAAAGATGTTGGCGCCTTGCTTTGGCAATGGATCCATGACTTTTCTCAGGAGCATGGGGAATGGGACGAAGGTCTAGAGCAGTATACCTATGGCGTTCGTCCAGAGCACAAGACTAAAGCCCCAGAGCAGGTGAGTCAAGCGGGCTGGGATGAATATCCGGCGGCTCCTTGGCAGCACCATTTGAGCATACGTAACCATGCGGAGGACTTCTTCCAATTGCAAGAAGACGGCAAGGCTGCCGTGGTAGAATATGGGAACTTGGCCCACCGGATGTTGGCCTTGATTCATACCTCAGATCAGATAGATGAGGCTATGGCAAGCTTACAGCGGGAAGGGGTATTGTCGGGTGTCGGTCAGGCGGAGGAGGTTAAGGCCATGGTGAACCGAGTGATTCAATTGCCGCAGGTAGCTGATTGGTTTTCAGGGCGATGGACGGTAAAAACCGAGGTGCCCATTCTTCCAAAAACAGGAGAAGTAAAGCGGCTGGATCGGGTGATGATACAGGATGATCATGCTATTGTGTTGGATTTTAAGACTGGAACTACACAGCCAGAATGGGAAGAGAAGCATAAGAAGCAGGTAAGCTATTATGCTAAGCTACTCCGTGAAATGGGCTATGCTACTGTAGAGGGCTATTTGATGTATTTACATATGGACTTTCCTATTCGAGTGCTATAATGAACAGATCTTCAGATTCAACGCCCTTTCTATTAGAACTGGCTCGTCAGCTAGCAGTGGATTATGGCGCCCGGTTGGGGCAGGTCACCGTAGTATTTCCTAACCGAAGGGCCGGCCTCTTTTTTCGGAAATACTTAGCCCAGCAAATAGAAAAGCCTATTTGGTCTCCTGAGATTCTCAGTATTGAGGAGTTTTATGATCGTCTCTCTCCCTTGAATGTGGCCGATCATCTCACTCAGGTATTCTTGTTGTTTCAGGCATTTAGGGAAGCAGACCAGGCCCGTGAGTCATTCGACAAGTTTTTCTATTGGGGCGAGGTGCTGCTGCGAGATTTTGATGAAGTAGATAAGTATTTGGTCAATCCCGATGATCTATTTTATCTGTTGAAAGCCCAAAAAGAGCTGGATAATAAATACGATTATCTAACTGAGGAGCAAAGAGAAGTCATTGCCAGCTTTTGGCATAGCTACGGGAATCAGGAAGAGGGAGAGCGTTCTTTCGGTGCTATTTGGGAAGTTCTGGCCGGGATTTACCATCGTTTTGGCGATTTGTTATCCCAAGAAGGACTTACGTATGAGGGTAGGCAACACCGCCTGGTAGCTGAGGCCGCGAAGGAAGAAACACTCACGAATCCGTTTGACTCTGTTGTATTTGCTGGTTTCAATGCCCTCACGTTGGCGGAAGAAACAGTTCTTAAACACTTCGTGGTGCAATTTGGGGCTCGGGTAGTTTGGGATTTGGATGCCTACTACGTAGAGGATGAAAAGCAGGAAGCCGGCGAGTTTCTCCGTAAGTATCGGCAGGATCGGGTTCTGGGGAAATTCTTTCCAGAGGAGCTTCCCCGTGAATTAGATCGAGCTCCTGATGCTGTGGAAGTGATTGGCGTACCCTTAGCGGTAGGACAAGCCAAAGCCTTGGGGAAAGCATTAGTGCAACTACAAAGTCAGCCTGATTTTGACCCAGAACGCTCAGTAGTGGTGCTCCCCGATGAGAATTTGTTGTTTCCGCTACTTCACTCATTACCGGAGTCCATAGAGAGTTACAATGTGACAATGGGGTATCCTCTACGGCAAACCCTATTGTATTCTTTCTTGGAGCACATTCTTGCCTTACAACAGGGAAAGCGAACAGAAAAAGAGTATGTAGAATACTCCTATCGCCCACTCTTGGCCCTATTACGCCATCCATTTTTGCAGCATTATAACTCGGAACTAGCACAGCATTGGGTTCGCCAAATAGAAAGTAAAAACAGACTTTGGCTGTCTGCTGAAGAACTCAAGCAAGCTCTTGGTGAGCTAGGAAATAGGGCCTTTTATGAGGTGCTTTTCACTCCCATGCAGCATGAGAGCCAGGTGTTTGAATACTTGCTCACTGTACTGCGGTATGTCCGAAATCATTTGCCAAGTCAGCGAGAGGAGGGAGGGGGCATTGTGGAGCAAGAATATCTGTATCAGTTTTATGTGCAGATCAACCGACTGCAAGACATCACTCAGCAGCAGACCCTTGAGCTTAAGCTAGACACACTGTTGAGGCTATTTCGTACGCTCATTCGGAACATGCGAATCCCTTTTAGCGGCGAGCCACTCAACGGATTGCAAATCATGGGGGTGCTGGAAACCCGAAATCTAGACTTCGAACATGTGTTCATCCTAAGCATGAACGAAGAAACGTTTCCGGCGGCCCCCAATCGTAGTTCCTTTATCCCTTACAACCTTAGAAAGGGATTTGGTCTGCCTACGTTCGACCAGGCGGATGCAGTGTCCTCCTACTTTTTTTATAGGTTAATACAAAGAGCCAAGCACCTGCAGTTGTACTACAACACTGAGGATACCTCTCAGATGAAAGGTGAGCAAAGCCGGTACTTGCTTCAGGTTAAATACGAATTAGGGTGGGAGAATTTAAAGGAAAAAGTCCTGACGCATCCTATGGAATTGGCCCCTATCCTTCCCATTACGGTCCACAAAGATGAGCAGGTCTTAGAAAGAATGAACCGTTGGCGGGCAGACTTGCATCAGGACTTGAAGGGGCTCACACCTTCTGCATTGAGTACTTATTTGGGGTGCCGACTGCAATTCTACTTCAAATATGTAGCAGGCATCAAGGAACCTGATGAAGTAGAAGACATTGTGAATGCCCGGCTCTTTGGGAATATTCTGCACAATGCGCTTGAGGATTTGTATCAGGACCATTGGGATACTACCGGGTCCCCAACAGTACTGCCACAGCATTTTACCCGGCTCAGGCAGGCGGTTCCTACGTTTATTGATGGCCAGTTTGCCGCAGAATTTGGACAGGCAGGCAAGGAGTTTCAATTCGAAGGGCGCAACGTATTGGTTCGTGAGGTGGTATTGCAATTGGTACATCAGATTCTCAAGTATGATGAAGGACACGCACCCTTCAATATTGTGGGCCTTGAGATTGGCCGGGACCCGGAACAACACCTTTTTCTGGAAATTGACTTACCCTCTGGAGGCAAGGTTCGTATTGACGGGATCATTGACCGGATAGATGAAAAGGAGGGTATGGTCAGGGTGATTGACTATAAAACTGGCCGAGATGAAAAGCGAGTCCCATCGGTAGAGTCCCTATTTGAACGTACAGGTAAAAAACGAAATAAGGCTGCCTTTCAAACCTTCTTATATGGACTGTTGTACCGAGAGTTTTCCAAACATGAAATGCCGAAAATTGCTCCTGGTTTGTACAATGCTCGTGAAATGTTCAGTGCGGATTTCCAACCACATCTAGTGATAGGGAAGGGGGCAGGTAGTTCTGTATTGTTAGATTTTGAACTTGTAGCTGAGGATTTCAGGCACTTGCTGGATGAGCTGATAGTGGAATTGTACAATGGTGAAGTGCCATTTGACCAGACAGAAGATTATTCGTTATGTACAATTTGCGCATACAGAAAAATCTGCCATAGGTAGACTCTTCCGTATATTCCTAAACCTCAAATAACATTGGTAAGAAATAGAGCCAATTTGAAAAAGTTGCCCGGACAATATTTATGGAATCCACTGATTTATTAGGTTTTGCTATCCCAGTATTCATTTTATCAATCAGAATATCTTGTAATTAGATGTGCGATTTGGCCAAGAATTCAACTTTATTTGCGGTTTTTGTTTAGGTATTCCCTATTCCTATGTATTTTCGTGATAAATAGAAG
>JBCBHI010000074.1:0-11812 GCA_038525885.1 Bacteroidota bacterium | reverse complement strand
TTGCTAGGTCTACTTTTACCTCCCTTTGCTCCTCCCAAAGGTCTTCGTCTATCCAGGTGTAGTACTGTGGTCCTCCGTAGGTAGCCGTCAGATTTGCACTTAGGAAGTTGTTTTTGCCTCTAGCCTGACCCACGGCCCATTCTTTACCCACTACGCCATTGGTTACGAACTGAGCGTTGTACTGTCCATTTCTACGGATGCCATCGTTGGCTACGTAGGTAGCATCAAACAGGGAGACATTGGTCAAAAAGTAATACCCTGCATTGAACCTACGTTCAGCAGCCAATTCGACCCCCATATTTCGAGCTGTTCCTCCATTATTCAGGTCCCAGGCTTCAAACTGGTTGCTTCGGAAACCCATTCTCGCAATGGGGTACTTTACGGCTACCACCAAATCGTATTGATGCTGATAGTAGAGTTCCACGCCCAACCGCAGATTTGTGGTAGGCTGGTACCGCCAGCCCAGGTTAAAATGGTGGGCTTTGTTGAACCGCAGGTCTTGGTTTTGAGCAACCAGTTGGCCATCTATGGGTTGTTGGTTCACGTACGTAAAGAAAGGCTCCAGTTGGCTATGCAGACCATACGCGAAGGCAAGGCTTTGGTTGGGCCTAAACTGCCAGCGGGCACTCAGACGCGGCTCTACTGATACCTCACTCGTAAAGGCAAAATACATCAAGTGCAGCCCCGCATTGATTTGCCATTGTTCATTAGGATAAAACTGTGAGCGAGAGTACGCTTGTAGTAGTGCAGAATTTCCTTTTCCCGTACGCAAGGTTTCTACCGTGGTTACGGCACTATCATTTACCGTATTGGTTCTGGTTCGGGTGAAGAATACATCGGTGTGCATGCCGTTTATGATGATCCCCGTTCGGTGGGTGTGCCGAGGGCCAAACTGGTGGTTGACGTACCCCGAAAAGGCCAGACGGCCCTCAAAATCATCGATCCGATTAAGCGTATCGGCACTGATCAGGTCAGGTCGAATACGGTAGGATTTCACATCGGCAAATATCCCCGTTCCTATTATACTTCCAGATAGATAGGTGTCTTTGGAAACTGGGTGCAAGTAGGTGATCCCCGTAGTGGCGGTAGTACTCGTGTTATTAGATCCAAAACTACGGTTTGGAGATTCAACCCATACCGCGGTATCAAGTATGGGTGTATTGATGGTGCTACTTCTTCCTCCCATACCAAAAAAGTCAAGATGTGCCCCGTTGTCCAACCGATGATGAATCTTGAACGATAAATCTTGGTAGGTTGGGATCGCAACCAGGGGAAGAATGATTCTAAGAAAGTTGGTGGTGGAGTACCGATAGTTGGCCAAATAGGAGTTGTTTCCTTTCTTACCCAAGGGACCTTCGGTGGCAAAATCGATTCCCATTACACTAAGCTGGGCCGAGTGCGCCCGCTCCTCCATATTTCCGTTCCGGAACTGCACGTCCATCACCCCTCCGACGGTATTGCCATAGTCTGCCGGGAAGGCTCCGGAGTAGAAATCTGTGTTGGAGAGCAGTCGCTGACTGAGGATGGTAACCGCACCGCCTGTACCCGATAACCCAGCAAAATGGCTGGGGTTGTAAATGTCTACGCCACCAATGCGCCACAGGACGGAGCGGGAAGAATGCCCTCGAATCCGCAGTTCGTTGGAAAGTAGGCTGGTATTGGGCACCACCCCGGCAAACCGCTGAGCCATTCGCGCGGGATCATCCAAACCGAAGGGAATTCGGCCCATTTCTTCTACACTAAAGGACCGCGCGCTGAGCAACGCGGACTCATTGAGAACCGGCCGTTCAATGGACTGGACGGTAACTCCCCTAAGCTCAAATCGCTTTTCGGAAAGTGCCACACTTAGCTGGGTGGCTTGGGCAGTACCAATAACAACACTGCTTTCCAGCCGGGTACTATAGCCTACGTAGCTTATTTCTACCTCATACCTCCCCACAGGGATATCCGCAATCACATACTGGCCGTCAGCATCGGTAGATCCACCCTTTAGTGGGGATGTGCCTAAAACCTTTATTGTGGCCCCAATCAGCGGTTGCTGGTTAGCTGCATCGAGCACTTCACCCCGTAGGGCCTGCCCCTGGCCAAAGGCTTGGAAGGATACCCAGTACGTAAGGGCTAACATGGGAATCCAGGTTTTAGATAATAGACTGTTGGGTGTTCTCATCGTAGTTAAAAGTTGATCCGCCAGGCGAGGAAGGGAAATAGCCCGATGGCCCGAACTTCACGCAGTTCCCCCGTTTCAAAATCGAAGAAGTTGGAGATCTTGGGCCGCTGGTTGAGCACATTGTTTACTTGCAGACTCCAGGCACTGCTGTATCGGGCACGGTTGATTTGGTATTGAAGGCCTACATCCACCAAAAACAACCCGTCCTGGGTGTCCTGATTTGGATTGGCGTAGTCCAGTTGGAACCTACCGCTGGTTTGTGCCAGTTCTTCATTAAAGCCAGTAAAGTATTGCGGTCCGGAGTAGGTAGCCGAAAGGTTTAAACCGAGCAGGTTGTTTCGGCCTTCCTTTCCACGGATTTCCCACTCTTTGCCTCCCGCCAGGTTGACGATATAGCCGGCATTGAATTGTGAATTGCGCCGAATGCCATCGTTGGCTACATAAGTGGCATCAAATAGCGAGGCATTGGCCAGTACATAGTAGTCTTGGCTGAAATTGCGTTCCGCAATTAATTCTATGCCCATATTCCGTCCGGTACCGCCATTGTCCAGCTCCCAGGTATCAAAAAAGGTATTGTTGGCTGCCACCCGGGATACCGGTAGATCGGTGCCCACTACCAGATTGAACTGATGTTGGTAGTAGGCTTCCATACCCAACCGAAAGTTATTGCTGGATTGGTAGCGCCAGGCCAAAGCCATATGGTGGGCTTTATTGAACCTCAGGTCAGGGTTGATGGGTACGAAACTGTTGCCCTCCGGACGCTGGGAAACCAGGGTAAAAAAGGGCTCCATTTGGCTATGGAGGCCGTAGGCTAAAGACAAAGAGTGCTTGGGATGCACCTGCCAGCGTACGCTCGCCCTAGGTTCCAAGGATATTTCGTTGGTCAGGGCCAGGTACATCATGTGCAAGCCCACGTTGGCCTGCCAGGTGGGCGATAGGTAAAACTGCGAACGCGAATAGGCCTGTACAAGAAGGGACTGGGCGCGTCCCATGCGGGTGGTGAGTAGGGGACCAATACTATCGGTGGTGCCGTCCAGCACTTCGCCTCGCTGCAAAAAACCATGATAGTGCAAGCCATTCACAATGACCCCACTGCGGTGGGTATGTCGCGGGCTAAACCGGTGGTTGATGAATGCACTGAAGGTAAGTCGTGCATCGTTATCGTTGGCATTGATGGTAGTGTCGGCCGTGACCAAATCACGTTCGAGCCGCCAGGAATCCTGAATCACCCGCAGTCCGGTGCCCGCCAGGCTAGCCTTCACGTAGGTGTCCTTGGTGATGGGCTGCAGCCAAATGACCCCCACAGTGGCCGTATGGTGTTGCCGTAAATTACCTTGTACGGCTGCCTGAGTTTCGCCCCATTGTGTAGTATCTAGGTTTACCGTAGTTACCGTTCTGCTGATTCCCCCCAGCCCGAAAACGTCAAGGTATCCCCCGCCCGCCAACTCATGATGAAACTTGAACGAAAGGTCCTGGTAGGTGGGCACCGATACTTCGTTCAATAGCAGCGATACCAAGTTGGTGGTAGAATAGCGGTAGTTTGCCAGGTAGGAGGATTTTCCTGATTTACCTAAAGGACCCTCTGTAGCGGCATCTATCCCCAAAACGCTTAGCTGGATGGAGTGCGTGGGGGTTTCCATGTTTCCATTGCGAAACTGAACGTCGAACACCCCACCGAGTGCGTTACCATAGTCTGCCGGAAAAGAGCCGGAATAGAAATCTGTATTGGCCAATACCCGCTGGCTCAGCATGGTAACGCGGCCCCCCGCACCGTTGAGTCGGGCAAAGTGGCTTGGGTTGTAAATATCCACATCTCCTACGCGCCAGAGCACCGCTCGGGTACTATTACCCCGGATGTTGATCTCATTGGATAACAGATTGGGATTGGGGGATACCCCGGGGAACTTCTTGGCCATCCGTGCCGGATCATCGATTCCGCCGGGGATACGGCCTAGCTCTTCTACCCGGAAGGAGCGGGCACTGAGCAAGGCGGATTCATTGAGTACGGTGCGTTGATCCGCCGTCACGGTTACCTCATTGAGTTCAAACCGGTTTTCACTGAGTGCAACGGACAGTTGGGTCGCCTCTCCCGAGGTGATGGCTACCGCAGTGATGATTTTGGCCGTAAAGCCTACGTAGCTGACCTCCACATTGTACCGGCCCGTAGGTACTTCTGAGATGACGTACCGCCCATCCAGATCTGTAGAGCCTCCTTTGAGCGGTTCAGTATCGAGCACTTTTACAGTAGCCCCTATCAGCGGCGCCTGGGTAGTGGCATCTACTACGGTACCGCGCAAGGTATTGCCTTGGCTGAAAGCCAGGAGTGGGCAAAGTAATAGGCAAATGGCTAGCCAAAAGAAGACAGGTGAATTGGGTAGGTGTTTCATGGTAGCCTTAGAAGTTTATCCTATAGCCAATCAATGGGAAAATTCCGTTGCTTTGACTATCTCCGGTGCCGCCGTTTTCCACATCAAGGAACTGCCCAATATTGGGTCGCTGATTGAGGGCATTGTACACTTGAACGGTAAACTCGCTATTGAACCGAGGCCGGTTCACTTTATAGTTGATACCCAGGTCTACCAATAGCAAGGCTTGCTGAATGCCCAGGTTGGGGTTGGCATAGTCTAGCTGCCAGCCACGAGTAGCTTCGAAAAAGGGGACGTCGATGGTGGTGAAGTACTGTGGTCCCCCATAAGTGACGGCTATGTTGGCACCAAAGAAATTCTTTTTCCCTTTCTTTTGGCCCACTTGCCACTCACGACCGCCTACGGCATTGATGATGTATCGGGAGTTGAATTGGGAATTGCGACGGACCCCATCGTTGGCTACATAGGTGGCATCGAATAGGGAGGTGTTGGCCAGGAAGTAGTACCCTTGGCTAAAGCTACGTTCAATACTGGCCTCGATACCGTAGTTACGTCCGGTACCGCCGTTGTTGAGATCCCAAGCCTCGAATCGCCAGTTGTTGGCCGCTACGCGCGATACGGGTACGTCTACCCCTACCACCAGGTTGTATTGATGCTGGTAGTATAGCTCTACTCCCAAGCGTAAATTTTTGTTAGACTGATGATGCCAGGCCAGGTTGAAATGGTGCGCCTTGTTAAACCGCAGGTCGGGATTCAGAGCGACCAGCTCTCCACCGATGGGTTGGCGGCTAATGTAGGTAAAGAAAGGCTCTACCTGGCTGTGCAGTCCGTAGGCAAAAGATAAGGAGTGGTCGGGCCGCAGTTGCCAGCGTGTACTAAACCTTGGCTCTACAGAAACCTCACCGGTGTAGGCAAAGTACATTAGGTGGAGCCCGGCGTTGATTTGCCAGTTCTGATTGATATAGAACTGAGAACGGGAATAGGCTTGTACCAAGGCCGAATAGCCGTCGCCAATACGTAGCGTATCCAGCGGCCCCCGGGTGCCCTCAATAAAGTCGATGGTGGGCTCATCATCATAGTATACTCTGCTATAGAGTCCATTGACGATGATACCGGTACGGTGGGTATGCTGTGGGCTAAACCGATGATTGATGAAACCACTAAAAGCAACTCGGGCCTCCAAATCATTACCCAGCCGGGTGGTGTCCAGGGAGAGATCTTCGGGGTCCGCATACCAGATACGTTGGTACACATGCATGCCGGTGCCTACCAGGCTTGCCTTCAGATACGTATTCTTTGAAAGCGGCTGCAGGTAGGTAGTGCCCACCGTACCCGTGAGGTTTTCTGTCAGGAAACCAAATCCAGAATTGGCGGCTGAGCTATTTTGGGTGGTATCCACGAAGGCATCACGTCGTGACACACTCTTGCCCCCCAGACCAAAGAAGTCTATCTGCGCACCATTCTCTAGCTGGTGGTGGATCTTGAAGGAAAGGTCCTGATAAGCGGGAATGAAGTTTTGGGGTAAAAACTGATTGACCAGGCTGGTGGTAGAGTACCGGTAGTTGGCTAGGTACGAAGTGCGTCCCTTCTTGCCGATGGGCCCTTCGGTGGCAAAGTCGATGCCCACCAAACTGATCTGCGCAGAGTGTGCCCGCTCTTCCATATTCCCGTTGCGGAAAGTGACGTCGAATACCCCGCCCAGGGTATTGCCGTAGTCGGCGGGGAAAGCCCCGGTGTAAAAGTCGGTATTCGAGAGCAGCCGTTGGCTCAAAATGGTGATGGACCCGCCAGAGCCACCTAGTACAGCAAAGTGACTGGGGTTATAGATATCTACGTCGCCTATGCGCCACATCACCGCCCGGGAGCTATTGCCTCGCACGTTGATGGAGTTGGCCAGAATAGAAGCATTGGGTACTACTCCGGGAAACTTACGGGCCATCCGGGCCGGATCATCCACCCCACCGGGAATCCGCCCTAGTTCTTCTACCCGAAAGGAGCGGGCGCTGAGTAGGGCAGACTCATTCATAACGGCTCGTTGGCTAGAGGTAATGGTGACCTCTTCTAGTTCGAACCGATTTTCTGTAAGGGAGATGTTGAGCAGGGTAGCTTGCCCGGAGGTAATGATGACCCCATTTTCTACTTGGGTGGTATATCCTATGTAGCTGATTTCTACATCATATCTGCCTACAGGAATGTCTGTAATCAGATACCGGCCATTCACATCGGAAGTACCACCTTTTAGAGGATCCGTATCTAGAATTCTGACGGTAGCCCCGATTAACGGAGCTTGGGTGGAGGCGTCTATTACCTCGCCACGTAGGGCTTGTCCCTGCCCATGAGCCCAATTTGAGAATAGTAATAAGAGAAAACAAAATCCGATTGATTTTGTCCACCGGTAACAAAAAATGCCATCCATACGAGTGCGTTCGTTATGGCGGCAAATATATTATATAGAATTAATCTAAATAAATATAATATTGAACTTTGCTATAATAAACCAATCTGAGGTATGACATTGAATTGCTGTCTGTCCTGATCGGTGGTACTAGGTAAATGCTTGGGTTAGAGTAGGGAATAAGCCAAAAGGCTCCTAGGGTACTGGTAGTACTCAGAGGAGCCCGTCTTTCTTAGGTGTATTGGTGTAAGCCCTTGCTTTACAAAGGTATAAGCATGATGTATGCTTGGCTTTTCTCTCTGGCCAAGTGGGATGTTACCCAACCCATTTGTTACCTCACAAGATCTTTTGAAGGGTAATCACTAAACCACCTCATACTTTATTAGCTGCGCTTTAATGGGCTTAGTAGCCCGCTGCTTGCCCATCTTTTCGCGATTCTGATGCTCCGCTGTACACGCCAGACTTGGGATCTACCCCAATGGCCTGGTACCCACCATAGATGCCCACCCCGGTACCGATCTTATGCCCCAGTTTGCGCAATTCACGGATGGTTTCGTAGCTAAAGCCACTCTCCAGGTTGAGCGTGCCGCCGTCGGTCATCACCGAGCCCGTGGGTTGGGAGCTACCCACATGCCGCATGCGTGGGGCATCTCCGGCCTCCTGCAAGTTCATGCCAAAGTCAATCAGGTTCATCACAATCTGCGCATGGCCTTGCGGCTGTACCGCCCCGCCCATAAGGCCAAAGCTTACCCAAGGTTTGCCCTCTTTGGTAATAAAGGCAGGAATGATGGTGTGGAAGGGTCTTTTTCCGGGCTCCAATGCATTCGCATGATTACGGTCGGTCACATTGAACATCTGACCTCGGTTTTGTAGCACAAAACCCAGCCCGTCCGGCACCATACCCGAAGCAAACTCATAATAGATGCTCTGGATCAGCGAAACCATGTTGCCGTCTTTATCCGCTACAGTAATGTAGGTGGTATTGCCCGTTTCAATCTCAAAGTCACCGGCAGGGTAGGTGCTTGCCGCTTGATTGGGATTGATCAGTTGGCTGCGCTCTGCGGCATATCCTTTAGAGAGAAGCTCTTCAATGGGAAGCTCATTGAAATCCGGATCTGCATAGAATTTGGCCCGATCTTCATAGGCCAGTTTTTTGGCCTCAGTCAATACGTGTAAGTACTCAGGGCTGCCAAAGCCCATACTAGCGATGTCATATCCTTCCAGGATATTCAGCATTTGCAGGGCCGCCGTTCCCTGGCCGTTGGGGGGGAGTTCCCACACGTCGTACCCTCGGTAGTTGGTACTCAAAGGCTCCACCCACTCGCCTTGGTGCGCCGCCAGGTCTTCATACGCAAGAAAGCCGCCGTGCTTCTTCATGTAGGCATCAATGGTACGGGCGATCTCTCCCTTGTAGAAGGCATCTCGCCCTTCCTTGGCTATTAGCTCATAGGTGTTGGCCAGGTCGGCATTCACAAACACTTCCCCCTTTCTGGGTGGGCGGCCGTTGGGCAGGTAGGTCTCTGCAAAACCCGGTAGGTCCACCTTGTTCTGGTAGTTGGTCGCCATCTCCCAGGCAATCACCTCGGATACCGGAAAACCCTCACGGCCGTAGGCAATGGCCGGAGCCAGGATGTCCGTCATGGGTAGCTTACCAAATTTTTCGTGCATCATAAACCACCCGTCTACCGTACCGGGGGTAGAAACCGCCAGTGGGCCAAAGAGTGGTATCTCGTCCATCCCCTTGTTCATGAAGTAATCAATGTCCAAGGACATGGGAGACCTTCCGCTGCCGTTGAAGCCATAGAGCTGTTCCGTTTCGGCATCCCAGACGATCGCGAACACATCGCCACCAATACCGCAACTAGCCGGCTCTACCAATCCTAGCACCGCATTCGCGGCAATGGCGGCATCCATGGCCGTACCTCCCTGCTGCAAGACTTGCAGGGCTGCCTGGGTAGCCAAGGGTTGGCTGGTAGCCGCCATCCCATTTTTGGCGAGTACCTCAGAGCGGGTAGTAAAGGTTTGACCCGTGAGCCGGTCCTGAGCGTGTACGGTGGTCATGGCACCCAATAAAATGAGGAAGGAAAGCAGCTTTTTCATAACGGAAGTAGTTGTGATAGTAAAGCTACTCAGCCCGTCGTATTGGCCGCTTACAAATAGTATTTACGGCACTAAAATTCTCTAAGCCCATAGGGGGGCTTTCGGTTGGCCTTCTTCAATAGGCACACGGAATTACTGATCGCTATTACTGATCGCTAGAAAAAGGTCAATCGCAAACCCTATTGTACGTCCGAATAACCTCTTCCATATCCCTGTATCGAATATCCTTTGGCTCCGAATAGTGTTCTCGCATTTGTGGACATGCCCACAGGTGATTTCTTAGATAACGAAAATTTGCCCGTGAGTAACTAAGACGGTACTCATAGCCATCTCCTCGGATAATATATCTATCCGGTAAATCGTAGTGGTTTATTGCCAATAAATCCAATTTCCCGCTTTCGAGGACGGTCCAAGGCAGGTATTGGTAGGGGTAACAGGTATATGAGGATTCGAGGACCTCAATGAAAAGGGTACCATGCCTTCTGTGGTATTTCTTTATAAAAGCAATGTCATCTAAATCATAGTACTTTATTCTACCATCCGGAAAAATTAAGCTTACACTAACCATATTATAGTTTATTTGACTTGCTTCCAAGGTGTCGTTTCTGTGGGTCACCACAAATTGGGCAGGTTGGTATTGTGCAAGTACGGTCAGTGGAGCGAACAAGAATAGAACGAAGATGTACCTTACCATATTCCGGATGTTTTTGTGTTCAAAACAGTCTATACTACTAGTCAATACATGGCTATATTAATCGGATGAATTATTGCCATAAACAGCAAAAAATATGCCATGTGCTGCCATTTGGTATAGCGAGCTGTTTTTTATGGGTAGGCCAGAAAAGGGAATTGAAAGAGTATAGATTTTAGAGCCTGTATAGCCCCCCGTATTGTTGGCTAGGCATCATAACGGCTATATGGGTGAGCTAGTGGTCACCAGATCCCCAAATCTACCGGAGGATTGCCTTCAAAATCTGCTCTAACCCCTTCTGCCTGGCTGAAAAGACAAAAAGCATGAACCTTTAGTATTCCGGTGGCTACATTGAATAAGGAAAACACCTAGGTGGAGGTCTGACTCTAGAGAATGAATACTATCGGCAATTAGCTCTTCATCTTCACAATCCGCGTAGGCCAGGGGTCTGGAAATTCACCGCCTTCTTGGTAGTGTTTGATCTCGTCCTCGGTCAGGAAGCAAGCCTTGAGGGCATCAGTAAACCGATCTACATGCCCTTGATCCCCAATCACCGTCAGGTCGCAATGGCGATCGCCAAAACGCCCCGTTTCGCTGGCCAGGATCTTCTTTAACTCTTCGATTTCAAATTCGGTAATGCCGTGGTTTTCATCCTCTACTATGCCCGAACGCCACGACCCGATTAATTCCAGGCTGATGCCTCCTGCCGCTTGGTTCCACAGCAAGGAGATTTTATCCCGGCTGGCTAGCCAGAAGAAACCTTTGCTGCGGTAGATATCCTTGCCCAGGTACTGGTGGCATACGTCCCACAGCCGTTGGGGATGGAACGGCCGATCGTCTTTGATGACCCGGGTGGCCAAATCATACGGCCGATCGTCATCTTCCTCTGCCTTCAGAATGGGTTTCAACTCCTTTGCCAGCTTGGCCACCTTATGGTAGTTGTACTCCTGCAGCTCAAATAGGGACTCGATGGTGAGCCGCCCAAAGGTGACCGAATGCGCAGTCACGGAAGGGTTGATCTGCTGCATATAGCTGGCAATCAGCGGTAGCTTGCCTTCCTCAATCCGGTCTCCTTTGGTGAGGAATAGGTGGCTGCAAAACAGGATTTGCTCCACCAGTAGGTTGACGGTGTCACGCTTGCCTTGGGTAACATTCCGCTGCATGGTGGGGAAGAGGTCCTTGCCGTACTGGTAGTCATGCGCCAGCATCAAGCTATCTACCAGGGCAAATACGCCCCTGAGGGTAACATCCGTCTGCCGCTCAAAGTACTGGATCAAAGGCATGGGGTGGCAGCTCCCGGAGGTCTCGATGATAATGAGTGCCGGATCTTGATTTGCCATTAGCTTGTGAAGGGACTGATCGAGCTTCTCCAGCCCCTTTTTGCTACTCAGCACCACGTTGTGGATGGATTCCAGGATACCGCTGTTGGATTCCACGGCTTCGCCCGTAGCCAGGATTTCTCCATCTATATCCAGCTCACTCATGTCATTCACAATCGCACACACGGGGATATCCTTCTTTTTCGCCTGCGAAAGCAGTTTTCTAAACAAAGTGGTCTTACCCGAACCCAGGAATCCATTCAGAATTACGACCGGGACTTTATACGATGAGTCAGTTGAATTTTCCACAGAAACGTGAGCGTGCTTGGTTTATACTATCTGCCCTCAAAAGTACACTGAAGGATGGGCGCGTCCCTAATATCGCGGGTGTTATTTCAGGTCCCGGGAAGACCTGTTGTATGGATAGATTCTGCTTTTCCTCTCAAGGTAGGGGTCAAGGCTGCTTACAGCGGTGATGGCAAAGAAACAGCTACTGAACCTTCTCCATAAAACCCTTTTTGTATGCCCGGCCAATGGGCACAATGGTACCGTCAGACAGGTGAGCCTTATTCTGTGAGACCTTTACCAGATGCCCCCGATTGATGATGTAGGACTTGTGTACTTGACTAAATCCATCGCTCAATTTTTGCTTCCACTCTCTCAGCGGGTCCGAAGTCAAGTACTTCTTTTTAGCCGTGACTACCTCGGTATAGTCCGCATCTGCCTGTATGAATAGAATATCCTGCTTGCTCACCTTTACCAGATCATAGCTTT
>JBCBHI010000073.1:0-11823 GCA_038525885.1 Bacteroidota bacterium | reverse complement strand
ATTTAGCTTCCTTGATGGCAGTGAGGAGGCTTCAATCGGCTGGGCATGAGTCGGAAGCCCGGAGGCTTTCTTCGGTGGGGTGTCACAAGCGAGGACGCTTGCGACAGGTAGATTGTATTTCCATTCTTCTAAGAGTGCGAAGCACTCCAAATGAACTTTAAACCAAGTCTACGCGAAACGGGTGGGCTAGCTTGGCAGGGGCTCTGCATGCAGCCATTCATTTCACCTAAAACTATAGAAATTCTGGTATGAATTGGAAGCCCGGAGGCTTCCTTCGGCAGGGAATCACAAGCGAAGACGCTTGCGATAGGTTGGGAGGGTGCTCGCGACAGGTTGGGTTATTTCTTCTTGAGCCAATCTTCGGGGTTGAGAAGCTCGGTATCGCGGCGGACCTGGAACTGGAGCTCGGCTACACCCTCGTTGTTGGTGGATACATAGCCTATGGGATCGCCCGTAAGTACCCGTTGGCTGTTTTTTACGGTTACCTCCTTCAGGCGGGTATACACGGTGAAAAACTCTCCGTGCCGAATGATGACGGCATAGTAGTAGGGAGGAGGGACTACGGCTACGCTGGTAACGGTACCGTCAAACACGGTGCGCACCTGCTCCCCAGAGTTGGTGCGGATGTCTACGCCATCGTTATTGATTTGGGTACCCCGAATAACGGGGTGGGGCTGACGCCCAAACTTAAGCGAGATGAACCCGGAGGCTACGGGCCAAGGAAGTCTGCGACGATTGCTTTGGAAGTTATCCGTGAGCGCCTCGGCTTCCGGGGCCTGAGGGGAGGGGCCTACGGTATTGTTCAGCCGCTCTACCTCCAGCCGTACTAGCTCGGCAATGGTATTCTCTAGCTCCTCTACTTCTGCCTTACGTTTGGCTATTTGATCCTCTAGTTCGCCTTCCTGCTGTCCCAAGTCAGCAATCAAGCCGTTTTGCTCGGCCTTGAGGGCCGTAAGCTTTTCTTGCTCTTCCAGCTGATTGCTGTAAAGGGTTTCCCGCTCGTTTTTCTTTTCGGCGGCATCGGCTAGTTGCCGGGTAAGGGCATCACGGACAAACCGAATTTGCTCAGACTGATCGCGGCGCGTCTCGCCATACTTTTGCATATAATTGAGCCGCATCCAAAAGTCATTGAAGGAGTCGGCTGAGAGCAAAAACAACAGGCGATTGTCCTCTAGATTGGCCTTTTGGGCGGTATACAGCAAAGCGGCATATTCCTC
Organism: Bacteroidota bacterium; assembly: GCA_038525885.1. Classification (GTDB taxonomy): domain Bacteria; phylum Bacteroidota; class Bacteroidia; order Cytophagales; family Cyclobacteriaceae; genus DMST01. The sequence goes on along the minus strand of JBCBHI010000073.1, from coordinate 10,606 downwards.
CCGCAGGGCTTGTAGGTCGTCCTCCAGAGCCTCAATAAATAGGTCTAACTCAGATATCTCGCCCTCCAGCGTAATGATCTCCTCTTCTAGCGTATTGAGGTAGGTTTCTTGTGCCTCAATCTGCCGATTGATGGCGTAGAGTTGGCTCAGGGAGTTTTTCTTCTCGCTGCTGGTCCGCTGCAGAATAGCGGACATCTCGTTGATCTTTTTGAGGTTGGCTTGGCGTTCGGCTTCCAGCTGAGATTTGCTCTTCTGGGCCCAGGCACTGCTAGAGCCTATGCAAAGCAAGAATAAAAAACACAGGCCTAACGCCTTAGCGAATGGCATAGTTGCTAGGTACGGAGAAGGGGAATTTGAGTGGCGCTTCTGGGATGGCGACACGGTTGTGTTCGATGGTAATTTTGGTTTCAGCAGGTTCACCGGAGGCTGTGTATTGGAGCGAAATTACCCCATTGTAAGGAAAAAGAAAGGATTCCAGGGGAGTAAAGTTATCGTAGCTCACCGTGAGTTGATTGGCCGTGGTTTCCTCCCGCGCTTCTATGCGGCTCAACTTCATGTTGTTGATGTCCACAAAGTTGTCGACCACTACCGGCCCCCAGTCTTGCGAAACCCGGTAGTACTCGCCCCGTTGGGCTAGCCCGTCTTCGGGACCCATTGGCCGGGCCAGGTTGCCAAGCAAGGCCGACTGGATTAGGTTGAAGGAGACCGGGAAATTCATTTGGCGGCTCAGCCGTTCAAAATTATAGGTCATCACCTCTTGGTTCAGCTTGTTGATCAGCAGCATGGTATCTGGGGTGATGTAGGCTCTGGCGGCCTCAAATCCCATGGCAGTGATGGAAATCCAGATCACGCTGTCCTTTTTCATCCGGACCTGGGTGTTGGCGGTGATGCTCATGGAGGGATCACTGTACCGTACCTTAGAACGCATGTTCAATTGATCGGCCTCCACCATAGCAATGGCTAAGGGTTTGAAGGAGGAAGAAGCAGAGGGGGCTCGTTTACAAGCTGAAAAAGTAGCGGCCAATAGCAGGCCAGCTAGTAGTGTCTTATTGATTTTCATACAACTGTCTGTCCGAAATTTTCTGGTTAAGCAGTTCGGAATGGCCGCCCTGTTCCAAGGCGCGTTCCCACTGTTTTAGGGCTTCGTCTACCCGGTTGAGGCGATAAAGCACATCGCCATAGTGTTCAAGAATAGTGCCACTCGGGTTGCCTTGGTTTACCGCCCGTTTCAGATAGTCGGCTGCAGACTGGTACTCGCCTAGTTGATACAGTACCCAGGCGTGGGTATCCAAATAGGTGCTGTTGTCAGGTTCTAGCTCTACCAGATGAGAACTAAGGTCCCGGGCCCGATTTAAGTTTTCGCGGCGCAAAGAAAGGAAGTAACTGTAGTTGTTGAGCACAAAGAGGTTGTCAGGGTCTAGCCGTAGAGCATCCTCGTAAGCACGATCAGATTTGGTGTATTGCTTAAGTGCATTGTAGGCATCGCCGAGTAGCCCGTGGAATACCCCCTGCAAGTCAGGGTTTCTGAAGGCCAGCCGTTTTCCTTGCTCCAGGGCATACGTAGACTCCTGATATTCATTCTGTAGGTAGAGCGCATGGCCGTTGTAGTAGTACAGTAAGGCCTGGTTAGGAAATAGCTCTAGGGCTTCTTCGGTTACTGTTACTACCTGTTCGTAGTTCTGCTGCTCCCAGTCAATAGCCACAATATTCTGCCAGACGTCAAAGTTGCTGGGGTCTATTTCTACTCCCTTGAGGTACTGCTCGCGCGCGCCTGGTTTGTCTCCTATTTGGAAGAGGAGATCCCCATATATTCCGTAGGCTTGCGGCGCTTGTGGGTGGGTAGTAACCAGGGAAGCGGTTACTGTTTTCAAGGGCTCGCCCAGGGGTTCATTGGGTAGCAAAAGAATGTACCCCGTGAGAAGCCGCAACTTGTCATCAAGATCTACTTCTTCGTCAGAAACTGCCAAAGAGAGGTGCTTGATACCTGCTTCCGCGCTGCCTTCGCGGCGGTATAAGTCCGCCAGGACTAGGTGCGCTCGGTTGTTGTCCGGGAAATCACGCAGGGTATTTTCTAAATAGGGGATGGCCCGGGAGTTCTGGCCCTGATTGAGCAACAAATCTACCAACGCAAAGACATGCTCTGGTTCATTAGGGTAGGCCTCAATCAAGGATTCGGCTTCTTCTATCGCATCCTCTACCTTGTTTTGGGCAATCAGTATTTTCTGGATTTGATAGGAGATTTCTGCTGACTTACCGTACGTTTCTTCTATCCGGCGGTAGGTTTTCAGGCCCTTGTCAATATTCCTTTCGAAAAGATACAAAGCCGCCAACTCGTACAGATACTCGTCGGTACCGGGAATGCGCTTCATGAGATCCTCATAAGTACGGGCTGCATCAGCATAGTTGGTGAGCCGGGCGTGCACATCTGCCAGCTGCAGGTAGTAGTATTTGTTGTCCGGATCAAAGTCTACGGCCGACTGGGCATAGGAGAGAGCAGAAGGATATTTATCTTCTAAGGTGTAAATCTCCGCAATTTTGTAGTGAACTACGGGGTTCTTTTCGTCTTCTTCTAGTATCTGTAAGAAGACATCCAAAGCCTTAGAATAGTCCTCGATGAGGTAGTATTTTTCTGCTTCAGCCAGGAGAAATTCAATATTCCGTTGGTCAGCACCACTGTCAGTCCCACCACGCTGTCTTTGGGCGTAAGTTGAGGTAACCAGTGATAGGGAGAGTATACCCCATAAAGTAAGCGAAATCCGCATACGGCAAATATGGCAAATGATAGAAAGAAACCCAGCCATTGCTTGGGTCTTCTAGTACAACGCATTCTTGGGTGGAATGGCTACACCGTGAGGGGAAGTTTTACCAAATTGTTATTCTTTGGGAAAGTAGAGTACAGAAGCGGGAGATTAAATGGGGCTGTCAGTGTACCAAGGGTGGATATTCTTCCCTGATTCTTTCCCACAAAAAAACCAGGATGGAAGACCACCCTGGTTTGCGATGCTGTAAGCGTCTCGTATTAGCGGATCACGTTATAGTCGCCCACGCTTAGGTCTTTGGCTTCGCCATGGTAGCCTGCATGGTTACCAAGCATAGAGTTTTCCATTACTCCGTCCGTAACCGTGGCATTGGTTTGGATGATGGAGTTCCGCACCCGGCTGTTTTCAATCACCGTATCATCGCCTATCGACACGTGTGGTCCCACTACGCTATTGGTAATCTGCACATTCTCGCCCAAGTATACCGGAGGGATAATCACCGAGTTGGTCACCTTAGCGGAGTCTGCGATCAAGTCTGTATCCTTGATGTACTCCAGGTACCGTTGGTTGGTGAAGACGGTGGCGTTCTTGTTGCCACAGTCCAACCATTCCGTCACTTGCCCAGGAATGAACTCAGCCCCCTTGTTTTTCATGTTGTCCAAGGCGTTGGTGATTTGGTATTCACCTTTGTCCTTGATGTCATTGTCGATCAAGTACTGCAGTTCCTTCTTCAGATTATCCCCGTCATTGAAGTAGTAGATGCCGATGATGGCCAGATCAGAAACGAAGGTCTCGGGCTTCTCAACGAACTCGGTGATTTTTCCGCTATCGTCCAGTTTAACTACCCCAAATGGGCGAGGGTCTTCCACTTTTTGTACCCAGATGGTACCGTCCTTGCTGGTGTCCAGGGTGAAGTCTGCTTTGAAAAGCGTATCCGCAAAGGCTACAATGGTGCGTCCTTCCAGGATGTTCTGGGCACACAAGATAGCATGCGCGGTACCTAGGGCTTCCTCTTGATAAAAGATATAGCCTTCTGCGCCAATATTCTCGGCAATCTTCAGCAAGCTTTTCTCGATGGCCTCACCAAACTTAGGGCTGATCACAAAGCCCACCTTGTTGATTTGTTCTCCGGCTACCTTAGCGATGTCGCTAACCAAGCGTTCTACAATGGGTTTGCCAACTATGGGCACCAAAGGCTTAGGTACCGTGAGGGTGTGGGGGCGCATCCGCTTTCCCATGCCCGCCATGGGGACGATGATGTTCATGTACTTGTCGGTTTTTATATTTTTCTCAATTCCTTTATACTTTACCTGTACTGCCAAATCCGCCCGCACCTCGGTCCGTCTCGTCTAGCGATTCGGTAGCTTCCCACTTCACTTGGGCATGCTGTGCTACCACTAGCTGCGCTATGCGTTCTCCATCCTGTACCTCAAAGGCATCATTGCTTAGGTTGACCAAGAGAACTTTCACTTCTCCGCGGTAGTCTGCATCAATAGTACCCGGGCTGTTGAGTACCGTAACCCCGTGCTTGTAGGCCAAGCCACTTCGTGGGCGTACTTGTGCTTCATACCCAGCAGGTATGGCCATAAACAGGCCCGTAGGGATGAGCGCACGCTCAAGCGGTTGGAGGGTAATGGGTGAGGCTAAAAAAGCCCGCAAATCCAGTCCTGCTGCGTGTTCCGTTTGGTAGGTAGGCAGCGGGTGATGGCTTTGATTGATGACGGGAACGGTCATAGGTTTTGGCTATGCGCCAAATGTAAAAAAAATCCACTTGGGGGTGAATTTTTGATCTGCCTACCGTTTGCGGGAAAGATTGCGATGGCCTACGGCACTTGTTGGTGTCGCCGGGGCGCGTAGCCTTCGCTAAAACACCCACAAAGGCGAGAAGAGAGAAAACAGAATATAGAAGTCGGAAGCGGGAAGATGAGCTAATGTGACAATGCGAAAATTTGCTGATGAACCTCGATCCTCGAACTTCCAACCTCGAACTTCCAATTTCGAACCTCCAACCTCACTTTTCATCTACCAATTGACACTTGCCTGGGCTTTATTGAGGATTAATTTTTCCTTTCCCTTTGCATCAGCGAAATTTGCGGCCTTGTAAACAAACTCCCCACCTGGGGTGGTTTAACTCTTTCAACAAAGATCCTTAACGATCCATGCAGCAGTTTTTGAGCGAACAGGAAATCCGTAGGCGGGAAGAACTCGCCGAGCTTCGGAAAATGGGCATCAACCCCTATCCTTCGGAATTGTACCCGGTAAATGTAAGTGCCGCCGACATTCACGCTAACTACGAAAAACGGAAGCTGGACTATAAGGACATCACCATAGCCGGGCGTATGATGAGCCGCCGGATCATGGGTAAGGCCTCCTTCGCGGAGTTGCAGGATAGCTCGGGGCGGATTCAGCTTTATATAGCCCGTGACGAAATTTGCCCTGGCGACGACAAGGACTTGTATAATACAGTGTTCAAGAAATTGTTGGACATCGGTGATTTTATAGGAGTAAAGGGACACGTATTCACCACCCAAACGGGTGAGATCTCCATCCACGTGTCTGAGCTAAAACTGCTCAGTAAGTCCCTCAAGCCTTTGCCCTTGCCCAAAACGGACAAGGAGGGTAACGTATACGATGCCTTTACTGATCCTGAGCAGCGGTATCGTCAGCGCTATGTAGATCTGGTGGTGAACCCCCAAGTGAAGGATGCTTTCATTAAGCGGACGCAGTTGGTGAACAGCATGCGAGACTATCTGGCTGGAAAGGGGTACCTGGAAGTGGAGACGCCCATCCTGCAACCCTTGTATGGTGGGGCAGCGGCGCGGCCTTTCAAGACGCACCACAACACGCTGGATATGACCTTGTATCTGCGGATAGCGAATGAGCTGTACCTCAAACGCTTGATTGTGGGTGGTTTCGATGGTGTGTTCGAATTCTCAAAGGATTTTCGGAACGAAGGCATGAGTCGCTTCCACAATCCTGAGTTTACGCAGGTGGAACTGTATGTAGCCTACAAGGACTATGACTGGATGATGGACCTGGTAGAGGAGATGGTGGAAAAAGTAGCGATGGATCTGCACGGTACCACCGAAGTACAGGTAGGGGAGAATGTGATCAACTTTCAGCGTCCCTGGAAGCGGTACACCATGTTTGAGGCCATACAGGAGTACACCGGAGTGGATATTTCTGAAATGGACGAAGCCCAGTTGCGGACCACGGCCAAGGATCTGGAAGTGCCCATAGATGAGACCATGGGCAAGGGGAAACTGATTGATGAGATATTCGGCGAGAAGGTGGAGCACTTGCTCATCCAGCCTACGTTCATCACAGACTACCCGGTAGAGATGTCTCCCTTGGCGAAAAAGCATAGGAGCAAAGAGGGCATGGTGGAACGTTTTGAGGCCATCGCCAATGGTAAAGAGATTTGTAACTCCTTTAGTGAGTTGAATGATCCCATCGATCAGCGAGAGCGCTTCCAAGAGCAACTAGAGCTAGGCAAACGTGGCGATGATGAAGCCATGGTGCTTGACGAGGATTTCCTGCGGTCTTTGGAATACGGCATGCCGCCAACGGCGGGTTTGGGTGTGGGTATCGATCGCCTCAGCATGATTATGACCAACAGCCATTCTATCCAAGACGTGCTGTTTTTCCCTCAGATGCGTCCGGAGAAGAAAACCGAGTTGGATACTGTAGAGTCGTTCGTGGAGGCGGGCGTGCGGGAAGAGCTCGTGCCTTTGCTACAAAAGATGGGCATATTGAAAGTAGACCAACTCAAGGAACAAAAGCCTGGAAAGTTGGTCAACGATCTGGGAGGTATGCGCAAGAAGATGAAGTTGGACTTTGCTCCGGTATCCAAGGAGGAAATTGAAGGCTGGATGAGCTAACAGGCCTCAAGCTAGATATCAAGGCCGATGCCTTTTCACCCGGTGCTTATCATGCAAGCACCGGGTTTATTTTTGGCTATTGTGCCGTTGGTATTTTCTAATCTTACTCTATTTCGTCCAAAAGGACTTTCGCACGTTCTCTTAGCTTTCCTCCGGCGTTTTGGGTTTCAGCCAATTCCTTCAGAATAGGACTCGCGGCGGGTATCTTGTCTTGCTTTAGGTAGGTAATGGCCAAGTACCACTGGGCTGTGTACCTATAGGCATCCGAAAAGGCAATTGCCTCATTGAATTGCTGCTCGGCCTCAGCGAATTGGCCCAATTCCAGATGACCGATCCCCTTGCGTACAGTGTTTTGGGCATTTTCCTCCATCGTGCCTAGTAATGCTACTAGTCTGGCAAAGTCTTTACTTTCGTAAGCTTCTTGGACCTCAGCCTCTTGGCCGTCATTGTTCCCTCGCATAGAACTAAACTCCGCTGAAGGATCGTATACTTCGGCCAAAGTACTCTCTAAGCTGTTTCCCCCTTGGGTAAGCATCCAAGAAATACCTAGGGCCACGGGTAGCAGTATACTGGCGGCGATAGCCAACCATCGGCGACGGGGCATTTTCACAACCGCTGCCTCCTCTTTCGGATCCTCTTCTAGCTCAATTTGGATACGGTCGAGTCTTTTCCGAAAGTCAGCTGCGGCCTTCACCCGTACCATATCTACCAGCAGTTTTTCCTGGGCATAGGCTTCCTTCCAGTCACTTTGGGTGGCAATCAAGTGGGTTACTTCTTGTGCTTCTTCCTTGGTGAGTTCTCCTTCTAAATACTTGTTGATTTTACTGTAGTCTTGCTCTTTCATGGATTCGCTGCATTACTCTTGGCATATGCTGTATGCCGATCGATAATACATTAATGTAATACTCTACTTGTCTATAGTAGCAAGTACCCATTCAGGATTAATAGTCACGCAGGACATTAGAAATTTCGGGATTATTTCTCACAATATCCCGCAACTGTTTTAGACAGCGATATTTCTGGGTTTTGGCTTGGCCCTCGGTGTTGAATTGCAGGCGTTCTACAATGACTTTATAAGGTACACGGTCGAAGTACACCATAGTAAGTAGCTTCTTGCAAGTCTCGCCAAGCCGCTCCACTAGTTGGGTGAGAACGCCAATTTTTTCCTCCTTAGCCAATATCGATAGGGTGTCTTCTGTCACCGCAACCGCCTCGGGGGTATCCTCTATATCATCTGCGGGACGACTGTCGCGTAGTTTGTGCAACCAGCGGTACCTGGCTACGGAATACAGAAAAGCCTTAATGCTATGTTCTATCACAAGCCCTTGCTTGATCTGCTGATAGAATACCAATAGAGTATCCTGAAAAAGATCTTGAGCCTCCTCGGCCGTACCGTTGTTTTTGAGAACATAAGCCCGGATGTAGGGGAAGTAAGCTTGGTACAGTTCCTTCAGGGCTTGGTCTTCCTTGCGTGAGCTGCCCGACAGTAAAGCCTCTAGAATGAATTTGTCTTCTGGTAGGGACATACAGAGTCTAATAGATATTGACAAAGATGTGCTCTGAACCACATCTCATTCACGATCGCAATCTAATGATACTATGCTTTCTGGGATTTATCTACCACCTATGCCATATTTCCAGATTTTTAGCTAATTCTATTTTAGCGATTTTGGTGTAGTTCCCATTCCCTCCTAAAAGTTTGGTAGCAAATGTTCTTTGTGAGCTTCTTGGAGAAATTGTTGGCTGATTTACTGGCTCAAAGTGAATAAAAATTTGGCTTGGCGTATGGTGTACTTTTACCAGGGTGTTTGTACAAATTAGATAGTCTTATAAAAAACTACTCCGGTATAGCTGTATTTCCAAGTGTGGCTTTTTGCATTTTTCTGGTGGTTTTGAGAAGGTTTCTTCACGCAGCATTCGCGTCCCAGAAAACTTGGCTAAGAAGCAGAAGTCCGATGAAGGCTAGAGGAGGTGCTGGTCCGCAGGAAAGCACCTTATTGGTCTTCTACAAGTCGCACATTGGGGTGGTTAATCCTCATGAACCCTTTTTTTCGGTCTATCAAGTCGGAGAATAAGAAGCCGTAGGGTGCCAGATTCATCACCTGTTTCCTAAAGCGGTGCACCTGGGTATTAATATAGTATTCGTCCCATTCCAGAAAACCGTCAGGGTCTAAGACTGCCACCATATCCTCGATACCCATCCAAGGATCCTCCGGTTGGTTTTCTAGTTGCTCGGCCAGCAAAGCCAAAATTCGGTGGTGCGCTCTAATTTGGAGATCCAGGGTGATGTTGCGGATCACAATGGTGAGCATCCATTGGTCCGATTTAGGTACCGGGCTCAGTAGCACCTCGGCCTCGTCACGGATTTGACTGTTGTTTTCCGTGACTTGCATGGGGTCATTTTCAATGAACCTCCACGTTTTACCCGCCAGGGTATACGTTTCTTCATGCTTTAATAATTGCGGAGCCTCTCCCAAGTCGGCCATCCATTGGCGGTCCGGGTTTTGGTAGAAGGAAGCAATGGGATTTTCTTCGTCCGGATACAGCAGTTCCGTAGCCAGCTGAATAACCAGGTTGGGGCTGTCGAGCGCTTGAAGGAAGCTGGTGGGAGGTTCTAGTCCGGTGACTTTCCACTGTGCCCCTGCATACTGCCCAAATTGCAAAGTATCCTCCAACGCTAGCGGGACGCTATGATCCTTGATATACTTCCCGTTTACCAAGGTGCCATTCCGGCTTTGGTCCTTCAAGTGCCAGTGTTGCCCATCCCAATAGAAAGCGGCATGTGATCGCGATACATCGTTTTCAGCTAATACCAAACGGTTGTGCCGTTCCCTGCCTACCGTATGGTGCTTGAAAAGTATCCTTTGCTCCTTGGAGTCGGTATTCACAATAGTGGCCATATACTACTATATAGGTTTGCTTTTAGTCGACTGCTATCAATTCTCCTACTAGTTACTCATGATCCTATTCCTTGTACGAAGGATCGGCACAAATAAATGCAAGTGTTGCATATCCACCTAAAAGGCAAGTGATTTTTCAAATAAAGCACCTAAAGAAATAGGAATTCTCCATTCTATTCTGAGAGATGGTTTTTCGAGAGGCTACTCCTCAAAAGTGCCTCATACAGCTCCACAGGCCAGTTTGAAGGCCCATCGGCAAAACGCTGTCATATTTCTCCCCCTATAGCCGAGCGAAGTTTGTAATGTCCAAAGGGCAAAAAGGCGAGCCGGTTACCGAACGCAACTCAACACACCAATTAGGTAGCTCAGCACCTGTAGTCACGGCGGACAACAGACACAAATGTTTAACTAACCCATTATTTATTATGTCTATTTTCGCTCAATTAAATGTCAGCGCAAACCAACAAGAAAACACAAATGGTAACGCGCAAAATTTTGATTTTTTGTATGTTCTATCTACTCAACAGCTGAGTAGTATCACCGGAGGAAACACCGGTGGATCTGGAGGAAACACTGGTGGTGGATCTGGTGGAAGCAATGGTGGAGGTTCTGGTGGTTCTAGCGGGGGGGTACCTCCCATTGATCCAGATCCTCATGGAGGAGGTTGATTAACTTGATCAAGCTAGTGCTGAACAAAGAGGTCTTCTTTTCTGGGAGAATTATCGCCACCGATTTTGCGAAAAATCGGTGGTTTCTTTTTATTCATGATGATACCTGTAGTTCCTGTTCTATGTCCCAGATGCCTAGAAACTCATTGGTAGTCTTATTGCTTGTTTCGTTTTATGCCCTATTTTCTTGGGGGCAAATAGAAATACCTGATAATCAACAAGATGTAATATGGTTAGGAGAGATTAATAGATTAATTGATCAAAATAATTTCAGCAAGGCAGTTGAGTTCTGCGATAGCTTATCCATCATTTTTCAGGAACGGGGAGAATGGGAACAGTGGGCTCGTATTCAATTGAAACATCCTATTCTGTTAGATTTTCGGGTGGATCATCTAACA
>JBCBHI010000072.1:0-11942 GCA_038525885.1 Bacteroidota bacterium | reverse complement strand
GTCCTATTCCGCTTCCCACCATCAAAGAAAAATTCACTGTGCTTCGCTCACCTCACGTTAGTAAAAAGTCTCGTGAGCAATTTCAACTTTGCACATACAAGCGTCTAGTAGATATCTATTCTAATAGCACCAAGACAGTTGATGCCTTGATGAAGCTTGAACTTCCTAGCGGAGTTGATGTAGAGATTAAGGTTTGATTTTACTGTCTTTTGATAGAAAAGCCACCCAATTTGGGTGGCTTTTTGCATTTATACCTCTTATGGTATAGATATACGGTTGATTATTAAGGGGTTAGTTTTTAATGCATGTTATTTTTCATAGCTTTGCACCCCGTTTATTGTGAGGGGAGATAGATTTCCTTTTCTAGATGCGGTAGTAAAAAGTAATAAAAGGTAATGCTTGCATTAAATATGGGGCTCGCCTTTTAATCATTGTTTCATTTTCATAACTTTGCAGTCCTTTCGCCAAAATGTGACTGTTTATAACTTATTAATAGTCCTTTAGGTGTAAGGAAAACCTAAGATTATGTCAGGAATAATAGGTCGTAAAATAGGAATGACTAGCATCTACAGTGCCGATGGACTTAACGTCGCATGCACGGTGATAGAGGCTGGTCCTTGTGTAGTCACACAAGTCAAGAGCGACGATACAGATGGCTACAGTGCAGTCCAGTTGGGATTTGGAGAGCGCAAAGAAAAGCGTACCTCTAAGGCCATGGCTGGACACTTCAAGAAAGCTGGAACTACACCTAAGAAAAAGGTGGTTGAATTCCGTGACTTTCAAGAAGAATTCGGACAGGATGTGAGTCCTGGTGAGGAAATTACCGTTGAACGCGTGTTCGAAGAGGGTGATTTTTTAGATGCAATTGGTACTTCAAAGGGTAAGGGATTTCAGGGAGTAGTGAAACGTCACAATTTTGGTGGTGTAGGTCAAGCTACTCATGGTCAGCATAACCGTTTGCGTGCCCCAGGTTCTATTGGTGCTTGTTCCTTCCCTTCTCGGGTATTTAAAGGACTGCGCATGGCTGGTAGAACCGGTGGTAACCGGGTGAAGATCACTAACTTGCGTGTTTTGAAAGTAGTTCCTGAGAAGAACTTACTGGTAGTAAGCGGATCCGTACCGGGCGCGAAAAATTCATACGTAATTCTTGAGAAGTAACGCCATGGAAATTTCGGTTCATAAATATACTGGAGAAGACACTGGTCGTAAGATTGATCTTTCAGATGCAGTGTTTGGGGTTGAACCCAATGACCACGCCATCTATCTAGATGTAAAGCAGTACTTGGCAAACCAACGCCAAGGTACTCACAAGGCTAAAGAGAAAGCTGAAATAACGGGGTCTACCAAAAAGCTTAAAAAGCAAAAAGGTACCGGAACTGCCCGTGCAGGCTCTATTAAGAGCGGAGTGTTCCGAGGCGGAGGCAGAATTTTTGGCCCTAAGCCAAGGAACTACAGCTTCAAGCTTAATCGTAAACTTAAGCAGGTGGCTCGTAAATCTGCATTGAGTTATAAAGCCCAAGATCAAGCAATTCTAGTGTTAGAGGACTTCAATTTTGAAGCTCCTAAGACTAAAGAGTACATCGCTTTGCTTGGAGCCTTGCAAGTGTCTGATAAGAAGACTTTGATGGTAGTAGGAGAAGGTTCTAACAATGTTTACCTCTCTAGTCGTAACCTTCAGAATGCTAAGGTAATTACTGTTGACCGGTTAACTACCTATGACGTTCTCCATGCAGACAATCTCTTGCTGTGTGAAGGTACCGTTGAAAAGTTGTCCACCATTTTGAATTAATGGATAGATGAGCATACTAAGAAAACCTTTGATTACCGAAAAAGCCTCTTCTCAGAATGAGCAGGGTAAATACGGTTTCGTCGTTGCTCTGAATGCCAACAAAATTCAGATCAAAAAGGCGGTTGAAGACATGTACGGTGTTACCGTGACTAAAGTGCAGACCATGCGCTACTTGGGTAAACCCAAGACCCGGTACACAAAGTCAAATATCATTTCAGGTCGTACTCCTGAGTTTAAAAAAGCAATTGTAACCGTTGCCGATGGGGAGGTCATTGACTTCTACAGCGGTATCTAAATAAAGTGTCATGGGAGTAAAAAAACTACGACCAGTCACACCTGGTACTCGTTATAGAACAGCCCCTGGTTTTGAAGAGGTTACCGCCTCTAAGCCTGAAAAGAGCCTAACCAAAGGTGCGCACCGTTCAGGTGGTCGTAACCACTCTGGTAAGATGACCATGCGCTACCTAGGTGGTGGTCATAAAAGGAAATACCGTACGGTTGATTTCCAACGTGCTAAGCATGGGGTTCCTGCAACGGTTAAATCTGTTGAATATGATCCTATGCGTACAGGCAGAATTGCACTGCTGTATTACGCAGATGGAGCTAAGTCATATATCCTAGCCCCAGAAGGGTTACAAGTAGGTCAGTCTATTGTGTCTGGTCCTGGAGTTGCCCCAGAATTAGGGAATTGCTTGCCTATGGCTGAGATTCCCTTGGGTACCATTGTGCACAACATTGAGTTGCGTCCTGGTAATGGTGGAGTACTTGCACGTAGTGCTGGTACTTATGCTCAGCTAGTTGCACGTGAAGGAAAGTATGTAACCCTTAAGTTGCCTTCTGGTGAGATGCGCTTAGTTCTTGGAGTATGTTTCGCTACAATCGGAACAACTTCCAATGGTGACCACATGAATGTCAAATTGGGCAAGGCTGGTCGTAAGCGTTGGTTGGGACGTCGCCCTCGTGTTCGTGGTGTTGCTATGAACCCGGTAGATCACCCTATGGGTGGTGGTGAAGGCCGAGCTTCAGGTGGACACCCTAGATCTCGAAATGGCTTGTATGCCAAAGGGGGCAAGACTCGTAAGCCTAATAAGTATTCTGATAATAAGATTATCTCCAAGAGGAAAAAATAATGGCACGTTCACTTAAAAAAGGCCCCTATATAGATTTCCGCCTTGCGAATAAGGTGGACACCATGAATGATTCGGGCAAGAAGTCTGTAATCAAAACTTGGTCTCGGCGGTCAATGATATCACCTGATTTTGTAGGGCATACCTTTGCCGTTCATAATGGTAATAAGTTTATCCCGGTATATGTAACCGAAAACATGGTAGGACACAAGTTAGGTGAGTTTGCACCTACTCGTAACTTCCGCGGTCACATCGCCAAAAAAGATAAAGGAAAACGATAATCACCATGGAAGCAGTTGCCAAACTGAATAATGTGCCTACCTCACCGCGCAAAATGCGTATGGTAGCGGATATGATCCGTGGTGAGCGTGTCAACCGGGCATTGTCTATCCTTAAATTTGAGCCTAAAGACGGGGCTGCGCGTTTAGAGAAATTGCTTCTTTCAGCAATTGCTAACTGGCAGGCCAAAAATGAGGATGCTAGAATTGAGGATGCTGATCTCTTTGTAAAGGAGATTTGGGTAGATGGCGGTCGTATTTTGAAGCGCCTTCGTCCTGCTCCACAAGGGAGAGCACACCGGATTCGCAAACGCTCTAATCATGTTACTCTTGTAGTTGATAGCATGGTTAATGTGGATGAAATAATTGACGAGGAACCTCAGGATAACGAATAATTATGGGACAGAAGGTAAATCCAATTGGCCTACGATTAGGCGTCATCAAAGGATGGGATTCTGCTTGGTATGGTGGTAAGGATTTCTCTACCAAATTGGTTGAGGACACCAAAATCCGCGAATACATTCAAGCACGTATTCCTAAAGGAGGTATCTCACGGGTGGTTATCGAGCGCACACTGAAGCGTATTACCCTCACTATTCACACGGCACGTCCTGGTGTGGTGATTGGTAAAGGTGGCCAAGAGGTAGATAAAATCAAGGAAGAGCTTAAAAAGCTTACAAGTAAGGATGTTCAGATCAACATTTTTGAGATCAAACGTCCTGAATTAGATGCTAAGTTGGTTGCTGATTCTGTTTGTCAGCAATTGGAAGCCCGGATTTCATTCCGTCGCGCTATGAAACAGGCTATTGCTTCTGCAATGCGTGTTGGAGCTCAAGGAATTAAGATCAAAGCATCTGGTCGTTTGGGTGGTGCTGAGATGGCTCGTTCTGAGATGTACAAAGATGGTCGTATTCCTTTGCATACTTTGCGGGCGGATATTGACTATGCAATCTCTGAAGCAAACACAGTTTACGGTAAAATTGGCGTAAAGGTGTGGATCTTTAAGGGGGAAGTATACGGTAAGCGTGATTTATCACCTAATGTAGGTTCATCTAATTCTGGCAACCAAGGTGGTGGCGGTAATCGTCGTCGTCGTGGTGGAGGAAACGATGGTAACCGTCGCCGTAGAAAATAATCAATCTAAGAGCTTTAAATCGTTAGTGCCATGTTATCGCCGAAACGAGTAAAATATAGAAAGAAGCAGAAAGGACGGGTAAAGGGGCTAGCCCAACGTGGGCATGAGATTTCCTTTGGTTCTTTCGCTATCAAAGCACTTGAGCCAGGTTGGATTACCTCTCGCCAAATTGAAGCAGCTCGTATTTCCATGACCCGTGCTATGAAGCGTGAAGGGCAAGTGTGGATTAGAATTTTCCCCGATAAGCCTGTGACCAAAAAGCCTGCTGAGGTAAGGATGGGTAAAGGTAAGGGTGCGCCTGAGTACTGGGTAGCTACTGTTAAGCCTGGGAGAATAATGTTTGAGGTTGGTGGTATTCCTCAAGAATTGGCGCGTGAGGCCATGCGTTTGGCTGAGCAAAAGCTGCCTATCAAAACGAAATTTGTTGTACGTCGAGATTACAATGAAGGTTAATCGTGATGAAGAACGCAGACATTCGCGCCTTGGCAATCGAGGAATTGCAGGAGCGCCTCGCTACTGAAACTGAAAATTTGCAAAAGCTAAAGTTTGCGCATGAGATTTCTCCTCTGGAAAATCCTATGCAAATCCGTGAAGCGCGCAAAACAGTAGCACGTATTAAAACCGAAATTGCTGCTAAGACAGCAGCTAATAATTAAGGGGCATCATGGAGTCAAGGAATCTACGGAAAGAAAGAACTGGACAGGTAGTTAGCAACAAAATGGATAAGTCCATTACAGTTGCTGTTCAGCGCCGCGTGAAACACCCTATCTACGGGAAGTTTATCCGGAAGACTACCAAGTTTATGGCCCATGATGAGAAAAATGAATGCGGAATAGGTGACACTGTCCGTATCATGGAGACCCGTCCAATGAGTGCACGCAAGCGTTGGAGATTAGTTGAGATTGTAGAAAGAGCTAAATAATCATGATTCAGCAAGAGAGTCGTCTAAACGTTGCCGATAACAGTGGTGCCAAAGAGGTACTTTGTATTCGGGTTCTTGGCGGAACGGGAAAGCGCTACGCCTCTGTAGGTGATAAGATTGTTGTTACTGTGAAAACAGCTCTTTCGTCAAGCAATCTTAAAAAGGGTACAGTTTCTAAAGCTGTAGTCGTTCGGACCAAGAAAGAGGTTCGTCGTAAGGATGGTTCTTACATCCGATTCGAAGATAATGCTGCTGTGCTGCTCAATACCAATGATGAGCCTCGCGGTACTCGGATTTTTGGACCAGTGGCTCGTGAACTGCGTGAAAAGCAGTTTATGAAAATTGTTTCACTAGCTCCTGAAGTACTGTAATTATGGCAACCAAGAAATTCCATATTAAAACTGGCGATACCGTAAAAATTATCGCCGGTAACTCTAAGGGGAAAACTGGCAAGGTCCTTTCTGTTCTTACAGATAAAGATCGTGCAATTGTAGAAGGTCAAAACTTGGTTACCAAGCATAGAAAACCTTCTGCTGAGAATCCTGAAGGAGGAATTGATAAAATTGAAGCTCCTATTCATATCAGTAATCTTATGGTTGTTGATCCTGCTAGTGGTGATGCTACTCGCACAGGCCGGAAATTGAATGATGACGGCAAGCTTCAACGTTACTCGAAGAAAACTGGAGACTTTATTTAATCATGGCTACTCCTAGATTAAAAGATAAGTACGCAAAAGAAATTGTTCCTGCTCTGAAAGAGCAGTTTCAATACAAGTCCGTAATGCAGGTTCCCAAACTGTTGAAAATCAGTGTGAACCAAGGACTAGGGGATGCTGTGGCTGATAAAAAGTTGATTGACTTCGGTGTAAAGGAGTTGTCACAGGTTACCGGCCAGAAAGCTGTTCCTACAAAATCAAAGAAATCTATCTCCAACTTTAAGTTGCGCGATGGAATGCCTATCGGTGTTCGGGTGACTTTACGGGGAGAGCGGATGTATGAGTTTTTGGATCGTTTGATCGCTGTTTCTTTGCCACGGGTTCGTGACTTTCGTGGTGTAAGTGACAAAGGGTTCGATGGCCGTGGTAATTATACTTTGGGCGTTAAAGAACAAATCATATTTCCTGAGATAACTCTTGACCAAGTGAATAAAATCACTGGTATGAACATCACTTTCGTTACTACTGCAGGTACTGACGAAGAGAGTTATGAGTTGTTGAAAGCGTTCGGAATGCCGTTCGCCAATGCAAAAAAGAATAACTAAAAGCGACCATGGCAAAAGAATCGATCAAAGCCCGCGAACGTAAACGTGAACGACTGGTGGCAAAGTATGCTGCTAAACGTCAGGCACTAAAGGAAGCTGGTGATTATGATGCGTTGGATAAACTTCCTCGCAATTCCTCTCCTGTGCGCTTACACAACCGTTGTAAATTAACCGGCCGTCCTAAGGGATACATGCGTAAATTCGGTATCAACCGGGTTACTTTCCGGGAAATGGCAAGCGACGGTAAAATTCCTGGGGTTACCAAATCAAGCTGGTAGGCTTCAAGTTTGTTTTATTAAGTCAGTTCACTATCTTTGCAGGCCTGTTTTGGCAGTGCGCAAAAAAACGTGATCATGGATCCGATTGCAGATTATTTAACAAGAGTTCGAAACGCTATAAAAGCGAAGCATCGTATAGTTGATATTCCTGCTTCTAATATAAAGAAGGAGATTACTAAGGTGCTATTCGACAAAGGGTATATTCAGAACTACAAGTTCGTAGAAGATGGACCTCAAGGTTCGATTAAAATCGCCTTGAAATATAATCCTACTACTAAGGAAAACGCTATTGTTTCCTTGACACGTGTAAGCAAGCCTGGTTTGCGTAGGTACGCTAAGGCTGGTGAGCTTCCTCGTGTACTTAATGGCTTGGGCGTGGCTATCCTGTCTACTTCGAAGGGAGTGATGACAGACAAAGAAGCGCGGACTGAGCAAGTAGGTGGAGAGGTTCTTTGCTACGTATATTAAAGGCGAAAAGTCATGTCTCGAGTTGGTAATGCACCTATAAGTATCCCCGCGGGCGTCTCAATAGATGTTGCTGATGGTAACCTTGTGACCGTAAAAGGTCCTAAGGGAGAGCTAAAGCAGCAAATTGATCAGGATATGCAGTTGTCCATCGAAGATGGAATCTTGCGTGTTGCTCGCCCTACGGAACAAAAACGGCATAAAGCACTTCACGGTTTGTCTCGTGCTCTCATCAATAATATGGTGGAGGGTGTGAATACCGGATATAAAAAGGAATTGGAGTTGATTGGTGTAGGTTACAAAGCTGAAGCCAGAGGCCAAATTCTAGAGCTTAACCTAGGTTACTCTCACAATATATTCTTCGCGATCCCTCAAGAAGTGAAGGTTATAGCTGTAACTGAGAAAGGAAAAAATCCTTCTATTACGCTGGAGAGCCATGACAAAGCTTTGATTGGTCAAATTGCTGCCAAGATAAAATCGCTGCGGAAAGTTGAGCCTTACAAAGGCAAAGGTATCCGGTTCAAAGGCGAATATGTACGAAGAAAAGCTGGTAAGACTGGCGCTAAATAATAAACCATGGCTACGAACAACGTTCAACGTAGAACCCGGATTCGTCGTGGAATTCGGAATAAGATTAGCGGAACCTCTGCTAAGCCGCGGTTGTCTATTTTTAAGAGTAATCGCGCCATCTATGCTCAGCTTATCGATGATGAAAAGGGACACACTATTGTAGCTACTTCATCTCGTGAGTTAGGGGCGGCTTCTCTCAATGTTGATGCATCGCGTCAAGTAGGGGAGAAAATCGCCGAGAAAGCCAAGTCAGCGGGTGTTGAAGTGGTGGTTTTTGACCGAGGTGGGTACTTGTACCACGGCAAAGTGAAAGCTTTGGCTGATGGTGCCCGTTCTGGTGGATTGAAATTCTAAAGAGAGGACCATGTCTCAGAATAATATTAAAACTGTAAAGGCTAGCGAGATCGATCTTAAAGAAAAGGTCGTTGCTATTAATCGCGTAGCAAAAGTAGTTAAGGGTGGTCGTCGCTTTAGCTTTGCCGCAATTGTGGTAGTAGGAGATGGGAATGGTGTAGTTGGATACGGTCTCGGTAAAGCCAATGAGGTTACAGATGCAATCACCAAGGGAATAGATGATGCCAAGAAAAACCTTGTGAAGGTTCCCGTATTGAAGGGTACCATTCCTCACGAGATTATTGGTAAATACGGCGGTGGTTTAGTGCTTATGAAACCAGCAGCTCCTGGTACCGGTGTGATTGCTGGTGGTGCGATGCGTGCTGTATTTGAAAGCGCTGGTGTGAAGGATGTATTGGCCAAATCTAAAGGTTCTTCCAACCCTCACAATGTGGTAAAGGCTACCTTCCAAGCCCTAACAACTATGCGTGATGCCTACACGGTTGCGCAATATCGTGGTGTTCCGTTGTCCAAAGTTTTTAATGGCTAATTGAGATGGCGAAAGTACAAGTAACCCAGATTCGCAGTGCCATTGGCCGCAGTTCAAAGCAGAAAGCTACTTTGGTAGCTCTTGGATTGGGCCGGATTGGTAAAATGGTAGAGGTAGAAGCTTCTGCTAGCATAGAAGGAATGATTAATAAAGTAGCCCATTTGGTTACGGTAAAAGAGCTGTAAGAGATGAAGCTTCATACACTAAAGCCTAGTGAAGGGTCAACTAAGAATCGTAAGCGCGTAGGGCGTGGTCAAGGTTCAGGTCGCGGTGGTACTTCTACTCGTGGTCATAAAGGTGCCAAGTCTCGTTCAGGCTATAAAAGTAAGCCCGGTTTTGAAGGTGGTCAGATGCCTCTTCAACGTCGTGTTCCTAAGTTCGGTTTTACTAATTATAACCGAGTTGAATACAAGCCAGTAAACCTGGATGCTATTCAGGCATTGGCCGAAAAAACAGGGGAATCGACGATTACCTTTGATCTGATGCGTGAGAACGGTATTGTAGGGAAGAAGGATCTTGTGAAGGTATTGGGCCGTGGTGAATTGTCCTCTAAAGTAGAGGTGTCTGCGCACAAATTTTCAAATAGTGCGAAGGCAGCCATCGAGGCCGCTGGAGGTTCTACGGTAGATTTGTAATCACAGAGTGATGAAAAAGTTCTTTACGACTATTCGAAATATTTTTTCCATTGAGGAACTCCGTCAGCGGATCTTAACTACCATTTTATTACTGGTGGTTTTCCGGTTGGGTTCCTTTGTGGTTTTGCCTGGTGTAGATCCCACTGCATTGGATGCTGAAGGCGCTCAAGGAATTTTAGGCTATCTAAATAATTTCTTGGGTGGTGCTTTTAGTCGTGCATCCATATTTGGATTAGGCATTATGCCTTACATTTCGGCATCTATCGTTATTCAGCTGCTCACCTTTACGGTTCCCTATTTCCAGAAAATGCAGCGTGACGGTGAGTCTGGTCGTAAACGAATTAATCAAATAACTCGAGTTCTTACTATTGGTATAGTGATAGGCCAGGGTGTTCCTTATGTATCCGGTACTATTCCTGCTGAAGCTATCCTCGTCCCGCGTTCATTCTTTTTATTCTCTTCTGTATTGATTCTCACTGCCGGTACCATGTTTTGTATGTGGATTGGTGAAAGGATCACTGAGAAAGGAATTGGTAACGGTGTATCGATGCTTATTATGATCGGTATTATATCCCGTTTGCCATTGGCACTTGTTCAAGAACTGTCATCTAAGGGTTTAAATCTAGCCTTAGTATTTATTCTTGAATTGTTGGCCCTGTTTGCTGTTGTGATGGCGGTGGTAATGCTTACCCAAGCGGTGCGTAAGGTGCCTGTACAATATGCAAAGCAAATGGTAGGTAATAAGGTATATGGTGGTCAGAGATCCTATATTCCTTTGAAAGTGAACGCCTCTGGGGTAATGCCTATCATCTTTGCACAATCCTTGATGTTTTTGCCTGGTATTGTGGCAGGGTATTTCGCTAATGATAGCAACACCGCCAACTATATAGCTAGGAACTTCAGTGACTTTAACTCTCCTCTTTATAATATAGTATTTGGCGTCCTCATTGTTGTTTTCACCTTCTTCTATACTGCTATTATTGTTAAGCCCAATGATATGGCAGATGATATGAAGCGAAATGGAGGTTTTATTCCAGGTGTAAAACCCGGCAAGCCTACTGCTGAATACCTAGATCAAATCCTGACTAAGATTACTCTACCCGGTTCTATCTTCCTTGGTATTGTGGCCGTATTTCC
Organism: Bacteroidota bacterium; assembly: GCA_038525885.1. Classification (GTDB taxonomy): domain Bacteria; phylum Bacteroidota; class Bacteroidia; order Cytophagales; family Cyclobacteriaceae; genus DMST01. The sequence goes on along the minus strand of JBCBHI010000072.1, from coordinate 1,463 downwards.
TGCCTTCGCGGTTGGATTAGGGGTTGGGACCGAATTTGCGCAGTTCTATGGAGGAACTTCTCTACTTATCATGGTAGGGGTTATTCTTGATACACTACAGCAAATTGAAAGTTATCTCCTGATGCGTCATTATGAAGGAATGATGAAATCAGGTAAAGTTAAGGGAAGAGCCCAGAACGCGGCGGTGGCGTAATGATTCATTATAAGACCGCTGAGGAGGTTGAAATTATTAAAGAGAGCGGCGATATATTAGGCCGTGCTCATGCAGAAGTTGCAAAGATTGTCGGTCCTGGTGTTAGGACAGATGAATTAGATAAGGTTGCGGAAGAGTTCATCCGTGACCATGGCGGAGTCCCATCGTTTAAACACTACAATGGTTTTCCCGCTACATTATGTATTTCCGTGAATGAAAACGTTGTTCACGGGTTCCCAAGTGAGTATGAATTGCAGGAGGGGGATATTATTTCGGTGGATTGCGGTGTGAAGTTTAAAGGTTTCCACAGTGATTCAGCTTTTACATATCCTATTGGGAAGGTCTCTGATGAGATTACTCAATTGCTCCGTACCACTAAGGAATCATTATATAAAGGTATTGAAGCTGCGAGACACGGTAGCCGGATAGGGGATATTGGATATTCTATCCAAAATTTTGTTGAGAAACGAGGTTATACTGTAGTTCGCGAGCTGGTTGGTCATGGTGTAGGGAAAAATCTACACGAATCTCCTGAAGTGCCTAATTATGGTAGAAGGGGACGTGGCACAAAACTTAATCATGGTTTGGTCATTGCGATTGAGCCCATGATTAATCTGGGTACGAAGCATGTGGTGCAGGAAGAGGATGGTTGGACAATTCGTACACGGGATCGTAAACCAAGCGCCCATTATGAACATATGGTAGCGATTTGGAAGGATAGAACTGAAGTGTTGACAACACATAAATACATAGAAGAGATCATTTCGATATAAGATGGCTAAGCAGGCAAGTATTTCCCAAGACGGGACAATTGTTGAGGCTTTATCAAACGCCATGTTCCGTGTGGAACTGGAAAATGGGCACCAGGTTGTTGCTCACATCTCTGGTAAGATGCGGATGAATTATATCAAGATATTGCCTGGGGATAAAGTAAAGCTTGAAATGTCTCCATATGATCTTTCTAAGGGACGGATTGTATATCGATATAAATAAGGAACAATGAAAGTTCGACCATCGATCAAAAAACGTAGCGCCGACTGCAAAGTAATCCGCAGAAAAGGCAAGCTCTACGTGATCAATAAGAAGAATCCTAAGTTTAAACAAAGACAAGGATAATCATGGCACGTATTTCAGGGGTAGATATTCCAGATAATAAGCGAGGCCTGATCTCACTTACCTACATCTACGGAATCGGTGAAATACGTGCCATGATTATCCTTGTCTTTGTTTAAACTTAGGATTCTTCTTATTGATCACGTAGAGCTTGCCT
>JBCBHI010000071.1:0-12053 GCA_038525885.1 Bacteroidota bacterium | reverse complement strand
ACTGCCAGTCATCAAACCAGCCGTTCCATTGGCTATTAGACCCGTTGTCGGTCATGTCTCCGCCAAACAGCACGGCGTGTGGCCGTAACCTGGAAAATAGCCCAGTACCACAAGCCTATGCGGCCACACGTAAGCAGCAAAAGCGAAGGGAACAATCAGTATAATAACTGGGCCAGCCTGTTCTACAACTATGGGGTAAAACTGGTAGTAGAGTGCGACGCCCACACGGTGAAATCTACCTGGCCAGTTCGCCCATCTACCAGCGGCGGATCTGACGAAGGATTCGTTCGGGACGATACTTACGGCACGGTGTACGTAGGTGAGGGCTGCTGGGGCGCTCCCTTGCGTAGCAACAACGACAACAAGAATTGGACGCGCAATTCTGGAGCATTCAACCAGATCAAGTGGATCTTTGTGGATCAATCGAAGATCGAAACCCGCACCCTTCGCACAGACAATGCGGCCAACGTAGGCTCAGTAAGCGATAGCGACATCTTCCGGGCACCTAGCAACCTGGACATTTGGAACCCTAGCAACGGATCAGTCATCACCATTCTGAACAACAACGTAACGCCTCCCACGGCCCAGGTGACCTCGCCTGCCGATGGAACCAATTACAGTTCGCCACAAACCATCACCATAACCGCCTCAGCAGCGGATGCTGACGGTAGCGTGTCCAGCGTACGGTTCTTTGTGAACGGTTCTTTTATCGGCACGGACAACAGCGCACCCTACAGCCGCAATTTCAGCATCCCTGCGGACGGCCTGTATGACCTGATAGTGCGGGCCACCGACAATGAGGGAAATACCACCGACTCGGATGTAGTTACGATCAGCGCAGGGGTGGTGTCCACCAGCACCTCCTCTCGGATTTCGGACGGGGCAGATGATGTAGAAGAACGGTCCGACGGGAGCATGTACAACAATTCCTCTGATCTGGAGCTGGTATACGATGGCGGCAATCAGGTGGTAGGCCTGTATTTCCGCAACCTAAACCTGCCCCAGGGTGCTACCATCAATAGTGCGAACCTTCAGTTCACCACAGATGAGACCAACTCCGGCACCACCAACCTGACCATCCGGGCCCATGACACCAATGCTCCTTCAGCGTTCTCATCTTCCACGAACAACCTTAGCAACCGCGCGCTGACCTCCGCCAGCGTCAACTGGTCACCTGGCTCCTGGAGCAGCGTAGGGCAAAAGCATACCACGCCCAACCTGGCCAGTGTGATCCAGGAGTTGGTAGACCGCTCTGGCTGGACTTCCTCCTCCAATGTAGCCCTCATCATTAGCGGCACCGGGGAGCGCACTGCCGAGGCTTACGAAGGCTCATCAGGCAACGCGGCTTTGCTTACGGTAAACTACACCGTAGGCGGTGGTGGTGGTACTCCCCCTTGCCTTGGTGCAGGTAGTACGGTAAGCAACTTCCCCTACGCTGAGAGTTTTGAGAGTGGCTTGGGCGCCTGGCAGCAAGCGGCCAACGGCACTTGTGACGACATCAACTGGACCCGGGATGCCAGCGGCACGCCATCTAGCAGCACAGGGCCTTCTTCAGGATCAGCAGGCAGCTACTACCTCTACACCGAAGCGTCCAGTCCCAATTACCCCAGTAAAGACGCGGTACTATACGCCCGCTTCAACCTGGCCAGTCTGTCGAGTCCCGAAATGACCTTCGATTGGCATATGTACGGTTCGGATATGGGTACCGTATGGCTGCAAGCCAGCACTAATAGCGGCAGCAGTTGGACTACCCTCTGGGCCAAAACAGGCAACCAAGGCACCAGCTGGCAATCCGCTACGGTAGACCTCAGTAGCTACAGTGGCCCGGTGCTATTGCGTTTCTACGGACGCACGGGCAGCAGCTACCGTTCGGACTTGGCCCTAGACAACCTCCGCATAGAAAATGCAGGCTCGGGAGGCGGAGGCAGTAGCGATCCCGTCACTACCTCGGCCCGTGTGAGCGCCAGTACCGACGATGCTGAGGAAGGCACCAACGGAACCATCTACACCAATAGCTCGGACCTGGAGCTGGTGTATGACAGCTACAACAGCCAAGGCAACCAGCAAGTAGGGATGATATTCCGTGGGCACGGTATACCCTCCAACGCCACCATTACCAATGCCTACGTGCAGTTCACCGCCGACGAAACCACCAACGACGCGGGCACCAAGTACATCTACGGCCATGATACGGACGACAGCTATGGTTTTAGCAGCACCAGCAGTGATATCTCAGGGCGCGCCAAGACAAGTGCCGCAGTAAGCTGGAACCCCGGCACTTGGTCCACTGTAGGGGGTAGGCACAACACGCCCAACCTCGCTGCCGTGATTCAGGAGATTGTGGACCGCAGCGGATACACTACCGGCAACGACATCGGGATTATCATCACGGGGTCTGGTCGGCGTACCGCCGAAAGCTTTGACGGCTCTGCGGGCAGCGCTCCCTTGTTGGTAGTCACCTACACTACTCCAGCCGCTCGCGGTGGGGTGGAAAATACGGCCTATGACACCCAAGCCAACGAGTCTACTGCAACGGCCCTAAAGCAAGCGACCATCAACGGCCTGATATTGGCGGTATATCCTAACCCGGTACAGAATGAACTGACTCTGGAAATAGAAACCGGAGGCATGGAAGGCCCTGCCACTCTGAAGGTGGCAGACCTGAACGGTCGGGAACTCCTCACCAAGGCCATCCAACTACGTGGAGCCATTATGCGCGAGCACATTACCACCGCACAGTGGGCTGAGGGTCTTTACCTGGTAGAACTGCTAACGGACTCTGAGAAAGTAACGGTGCAGGTAATCAAGTAAATAGCCGCCAGAGCTAGAAGTAATTGAGAAACCGCCCTACGCAAGTTGGGCGGTTTTTTTATGCTGGGCTAGTATGGCTACTCCGATAGAAGGCACTTGCAGGCTATAGCGGGCATTAAAATGCCCTTCGAAGATCGGCTCGCAAAACATTTGCGAGCAAGCCATGCTTAAGCGCGAACTAGAGACGAGGAATATCAATCTGTGATACCTAATCTCTGCCGCCACTTTTTCGTATTATTGATTATGATCAGTAAGACATCGGTTCTCAGTTCCCTGAAGGATCTTCCAGAACAATTTTCCATCGATGAATTGATGGAAAAGCTCATTCTAATTCAAAAAGTAGAAGAGGGTCGTCAGCAGGCTAAAGCTGGAGACGTCTATACCACAGAGGAGGCTAAAGCCATGCTTAAGGAATGGTCAAAGTAACCTGGACTCGTAGAGCAGTCGAAGACATTTACGAAATCCGAGAGCATTATTTGGTGTATTCCCCCCGTTTGGCTGAAGAAATCACTAATCAGATTTTTGAAAAGGAATCGTTTCTGAGCCAATACCCCAAAATGGGTCGGGTTGTACCTGAGTTTCGGGACAAAAATCTTAGGGAAATCATCTTTCGAAATTACCGAATAATATACCAGCTACCCACTCCGGATACCCTCAACATTTTGTCTATCCACCCTGGCCAACGCCCGCTTTCAAAGAGGTCCTTCCTGAAGTAGCATGCATTGCCCATCCCACAATGGGCAATACAATTGCCCTTTGAAGATCGGCTCGCAAATGATTTGCGAGCCAGCTCTCTTAGCTCGGTCACATTTGTAAATGTGATCGTAATCTTTGAAAGGCATTTGTGCGGAAATGAAATTATTAATCCGTTATAAACCAGATGGAATCTGCATTTAGCTCAACTAAAAAATGCTGGTGACTTTGGTAGATTTGATTTAGTTGCGAAAGACAAGATTCGATTTTTTCAAGAAGTGCTTGGTTGGGCAGGTTACCCGTATTGACTTTTAGCAACCGTTTTGGCGTTTGATTTACCAGATAACTTTGCTTGAAATCCTGATCTTTAGAAATCAGAATGCAGTTATTTTCATCAGCAAATCGAGCTAAATCTTCGTCGGGGGTATTCCACTTTTGTAGAATGCGATTTGCGTGGGTAGTAGGATAACCCAAGTCCTCCAACCGCTTCGAAATCCGAATGGGGATATGGACATCACACAGGAACTTCATACCTAACCAATAGGTAGGATACTACCGGCAACTGCTCTACGTGCAAACTGGAGACAAGCCAAAAGATCTTCCTCTTCCAGTTCTGGGTGATCTTCAATGATCTCCGCATGACTCATACCAGAACTTAGCAAATCTAGCACCACTTCTACAGGCCAACGCATACCCCGTACAACCGGCTTTCCGTGGCAAATTGCAGGGTGGATAGTGATCCGTGTAAGAGGCAATTCCATAAACTAAAAGTAACAAATTCTCGCTAGAAATATCGAACAGACCTAATGGTTCCCTGACCAGGTAAGAAGCCTTAATAGGATACTTCAAGTATCCCCTTCTTAACATCTTTTCCTTTCGATGCCTTTTAGGGGCAATACAATTACCCTTCAAAGATGGGCTCGCAAAAGATTTGCTAGCCAGCTACAAGGCTCGGTCACATTTAGAAATGTGATCGTAATCTTTGACAGGCATTTGCAATGCCTGCCTCCTACTCACACAATCAACCGAGGCTTAGCTTGAGCCATTGACGTCTGCCTAGCGTGAGGGTACCTGCTAGCACCAATAGGAATAGGGTCAGCACGCCTATAGTGAGGTACTTGATACCTGGAACCTGCTGAGTGGTGATGAGTAGCCCAGTAATAGGGAAAAGTGATCCGATGAGAGGTAAACGCCTATTTAGTAAAGCATTACCGGTTACCTGCACTTGCTCACGGTCACGGACCTGTTTCACATCCAGCTTTTGGCTGCTACACCAAGAGAGCTTAGCGATAAGCCCGCCTTGTGAAGAGCTTTCGGGAATTTCCACGGTCTTCTCCTCTCCATTCCCCAACTCTGTCAGTTTCTTATCCCCCCAATAAATTGCGTAGGTGCAGTTCTGATTAAAACGCTCTGTGGGTCTGGTTAAGGTTATTCTTTTAATTCCATCACTTAGAAAAAGCCGAAATGATGGAATTAGTTGTACTAAATTATACGGAGATAGAGGCCTGAAAGGTTCGGGAATCAATCAACCGTCAATCTTCCTTTTGGCGGGACTCCCACCTACGTCAGGCCTGGTCTGGAAGTTCCATGACCAAGATCATGAAAATCGGCTCACAAAACCTGCACTAATCCGCTTCCTGTGCTATATTTATTGCGCATGGCACGCACGGTAACAATGAACGATTTGGTTATCGAGAGCACCTCCGACGTGCCCATGCTACCTATTATAGAAGAAGGCCAGTACCACGCAGAGTTTCGCCTTCAGTTTGCCTCGCACAGCTCGCTACAAGGCACCGTCCACAATATCCAGATCCGAGAGGGGATCACCATGACCCTCCACGACTACCAAGCCACCGAAGACCTGCGGGTTGAGGTGGAATTCCCACTCCCTATCCTGGGCTTCGGCAACATACTAGAAGGCTCTGGCTGGATTGACGTAGAAGGCTTCGAACGATTCCCTTTTCAGACGGACGTGGCCGAGTTCTACAAAATCAATCCCCACGTAGGATACCTGGAAATGCCCGCGCATAAGCCTCTCAAATTGCTCAACGTGCATTTCACGTTGGATTCCTTTCGGCAGCTTTTGGGCACCCATATGAACGAACTCCCTAAGCCCTTCGTGGACAACCTCCTCCACGATGAGGAGCTGTTTTACCACCGGGGAGTGATGAACAGCGCCTTGCGCCACACCGCTCACCGGTCCTTTCACCCAGACTACAAAGGCCTGGCCCGGCAGTTTTTTCTGGAAGCCCAGGTACTGGAGCTAATTGCTCACCAGCTGGAATTGTTCAAGGTAGAGTTTGCCCAAGGCACTCTGGACAACCTAACCCCGGAGGAACACGAGGCCCTGGAACGGTGCCGCTGCATCCTGCTAGAACGGTTTGCCGAGCCCCCTTCGCTGTTAGAGTTGGCCCGTGAGGTAGGGCTCAATGACTTCAAGCTGAAGTCTGGGTTTAAGCAGAAGTATGGGACCACTGTATACCGCTATCTGCAAGAGTACCGACTAGAACAGGCCAAAGAGTGGCTACAGCAAGGCGAGCGGGTCAACGAGGTGGCCCACCGTATTGGCTATGAGAGCCTGAGCTCTTTCAGCAAGGCCTTTGCTGACCGCTACGGCCTCCGCCCTTCCAAAATGCGCAAACCTGCGGTTTGAGTTTATAGTTATTAGTTATTAATTATGAGTTAAAATGGTCGAGGCTACAAAGTCTAGCGTCCAACATCTAACGTCTAATTTCCACCTTCGAACCTCCCATCTCGATTTACTCCGTTTAGAATCAATCTTACTCCTTTTAGGACCAACCAGGCCTTGAGTCGGCGGCTACCTTCGTTCCCATCACCGTCCCGATTTTTTATGTCTGCCGAATCCAGAGTCCGTACTCCTCTCATCACCGGAAACAAGTCCTTTAGCCAAGTCACCCAAGACGTAGCCCGCCACACCGAAGGCGCTCCCAATCTCCGGTGGATCATCGCCATCCTTATCTCCGTCTCCGTGCTGCTGGGCGGCTTTTACTTTTTTGCCGTTTCCGTGTGGGAGGGTATTGGTATGTGGGGTAACAACAAAACGGTAGGCTGGGCCTGGGACATCACCAACCTGGTTTGGTGGATCGGGATTGGGCACGCCGGCACACTGATTTCAGCCGTACTATTGCTCTTTCGCCAAAAGTGGCGTACCTCCATCAACCGCGCAGCGGAAGCCATGACCATTTTTGCTGTGATTTGTGCCTCAGTGTTCCCCGTTTTCCATACAGGCCGGCCTTGGTTAGCTTATTGGATGGTGCCTTTGCCCAACACCTACGGCTCGCTCTGGGTCAACTTCAACTCTCCGCTGGTCTGGGACCTCTTCGCTATCGCCACCTACCTCTCGGTTTCACTGGTATTCTGGTACATCGGGCTCATCCCTGACTTTGCCACCTTGCGAGACCGCGCCCAAAAGTGGTGGCGCAAACGCATTTATGGAGCGCTTAGCCTCGGTTGGACGGGCTCGGCTAAAACCTGGATGCATTACGAAACTGTGAGTTTCGTATTGGCCGGACTCGCTACCCCACTGGTACTCTCGGTACACACCATTGTATCTTTTGACTTCGCCACCTCCATCATACCCGGCTGGCACACCACCATCTTCCCGCCCTACTTTGTGGCCGGAGCCATCTTTAGTGGCTTCGCCATGGTGCTTACCCTGATGCTCATCACCCGGCATGTGTTCAAGCTCAAGGACTACATAACCATTCAGCATATAGAGCTGATGAACATCATTATGCTGGTAACGGGGTCCATTGTGGGAGTGGCCTATCTCACGGAGCTCTTTATGGCCTGGTACAGCGGAGTAAATGCTGAGCAATACGCCTTTATGAACCGGGCCACGGGTCCCTTTGCCTGGGCCTACTGGACGATGATGACCTGCAACGTGATCTCTCCTCAGCTCTTCTGGTTCAAAAAGCTCCGTACCAACATCTACGTCACCTTTGTGCTCTCCATCGTGATCAACATTGGGATGTGGTTCGAGCGCTTTGTGATCATCGTGACCTCCTTGCACCGCGACTTTGTACCCAGCAGCTGGGCCGGGTACTCTCCTACTGCCTACGATGTGGGCACCTTTATGATGACCATCGGGCTATTTTTCACCCTGTTTTTGCTCTTTGCCAAGGTATTCCCGGTCATCAACATGGCCGAGGTGAAAAGCGTCCTGAAAAGTAGCGGGCGGAGTAGGCGGTAGTTCCAAAAGCGCAGGGATAAGGATCACCTAAAAACAAATGCCGACTATAGCTACAATGTAGTCAGATGTATTTCACTTAGAAAATTCTTTTGCCAAGGAACACCATGGGGTTTGAGATCAGGCTGATTTTTGATAATATTTACAATTATCTACTAAAAATTCTCTACGTATGAAACTAGCTTTTTTATGCCTACTGGCCCTTCTCTCTCCATTCCTGACCGGACCGATACAGGCCCAGCCAAGTAAACCCTATGTAGAACTGCAAGGAATATATCTGAGAAGCAATACCACAAACCAATACCAGACAGGGGCCCTGATAGGTTGGCCAATCATAGGCCCGTTGACGGTCGGCGTAGAAGCTCAAATGGCAGACCGAGCCTGGACACTATTTGAACACGATAGAACAGAGCGCAACGTAGTATATACAGGAATATGGACCGGAGCTTCTGTCCTACTACGCAATCGTTGGGTGTTGGGAGGTCGATGGCAGGTGGGTCCCGAATGGGTCAATACACAGCTTTCTAGTAACCCTCCGGGCCTTGAAGCAGAACTCATCACGGATAAACGCGTCCGGGCTTTTTTTGGATTGCAAACTCACGGGGGGATTGCGCTTACAGAGAGTCGAAATCTTTACCTTCTAGGCCATATTAACTGGTTACGACTCAACTCCGATCCACCCCCAGCTGTAGGGGAAGAAGGCACGTTGGTTGAGTTATTTCGAAGCCCTGCCCAACTAGAGATACGACTGAGTATTGGTTGGAATTTTGGCCGCTAGGGTCCATCAAATTCAGGTAAAAACGGATCGGTTCCGGGAATACCCATCCTTCCCAGAACCTTTTCAAAAGGGACTGGTGAAGAAACCCAAACCTTATAGGTTTTCAGAACCTATAAGGTTTATTCGAAGGTCTACCTTTTGAAAGCCAGTTCTTCATAGCCGGGTACAGCTTCTTTATGCAGGAGCATAGCTACGAAACCTCTGAAGCATTGGAAGTCAACACAACTGGAGCCCCTCTCACTCTATCAACCGGGTAGGGATTTCCTCTTCCACAATCTCCCCTTCCTGAACGGAGACAAAATAAGCTTTCTGTTCGGGGTCCAGGGTCATGCCGTGTTGCAATTCACCGTTCAGAAATACCAGGCCCGCCAGGTCATCGCAGGCATAGCCCTCATCCAGGGCTCCCGAGAGGATATTTTCGTGGTACAACGGCCTACGAGTGGCCTCTGAGCTGTAGTGCGGACAGTGGCTGTAGGGCAGATAGCCCAGCCCTTCCACAATGCTCAATGCCTTCGGGCGGGAGTCTGTAGTACCTCCTTCAAACCAGCACAAAGAGCCTGCACTACCGCCTGCCAGTACTATACCTTGCTCATACGCCTTGCGTAGTGCCTTATCTATCTCCTGCGCTTTCCAGATGGCTAGCATATTGAGGGTATTGCCTCCGCCTACTATGATGGCATCTACATCCGTCAATATCTCTTCCCAAGACTGAGTCTGATAAGGAGAGCTTATCCATACCTCCAATACACTGGGCACAATGTCTAGCCCCGCACACTGCTCGTACCAGTAGTTGATGTAATAGGGGCTATCGCCCGTGGCGGTAGGCAGAAAACAGATTTTGGGCTTGTCTTTACCAGTGAGCTCAGCGGTGTACTGAATAAACTCACGGTTCACTTGACCGCCATATACAAAGAGGGTTTTATCTGGAGTGTCGAGTTGCCCGTATGCAGCAAGGGTAAACAGCAGTGCGGCTGCAAGCATCAGGTTTTTCATGGAAGTGGGTTTTGGAGGGAAAGGTAAATGAAATCCCCGATACGGAACGAAGGACTTATTTTGGCGGCTAAAATAGAGAACTTTATAGGCTTGCTTGCTCCAAAACCGTGGCTCTCTTGGCTAAGAAAAAGTCCAGCTCGCCGTTGTCGGTATTTTTATGGGCTAAGCCCACCACTGGAACGCAGGCTACCGAGAATTACTTGTTGGCGGCCGGCGAATCCGGTGACGCACTTGCAATGCTTAAACACCAACAAGGGCTGGATTGGTTAACTTATAGGCTATTGTTCTGTAAGGATGGCAAGGACAAACGTTCAAATTCTATGGTCTGACCAACTGCCTGGGGAAAAGATGGTCGAAACTCTAGCTGCACAAGGTTTCCCGGTTGCGAAACACTCTTCTGGCCAGAACGGGAATCCCAGGAATCCTCTGGTCGACCACCGGGGCATCTGGCTCGGCAGGTCAGTACCCTTATCCCAAGCCGTAGCCGTTATCCGCACGGCAAGGGATTACTTCCCTCATCTAGACTACCTGGACCTAAGCCATTGGGATCGAGAAGCGCCAGAACGTGTCCATCACCAGATATTTATTGGCGGAGCCACTCAGGCTGCCTTACACCGAGGACTAAGACCCATGTCCTCCGCTGACTTCGACCAACTACTGGCTACCCAAACCCTGGAGGACTTACACCAATTCTTAAGATCATTTCAATAGAAGGTTTCCTACCGTCTGAGCCAATTGGGATATCCCTACCCAAGCCAGAGGCTGGACAGTTTCCAGGAAAATCTACTCCGCCGCTTGCATCTTGGCGTAGTCGCGGAGCACCATCTGAATACTGGCAATGGCCAACTCGGGGTCTTCCCAGTGCACATAGTGCCCGGCATTGGCACTAAAGAAGATCATGCCGTGATCTACTGACTGGATTACTTCAGTCCAACGAAGGAGCCGTACCATAGACTTTGACCGAAAAATGGCTTCTTCATCAAAACCTTCTAGCCAGAGGTGCTTAGGAAAAGCAAACTTCCCTCCTACCAAAATGTGCACCGGAATATTGGGCAGTGGGCTCTCCCGAATCTCCGCGTATTCCCTGGCACGCAATTCACGAAGTCCTTTTTTCTCACGCTGCAAGGCCGGTGGTAGGGAAGCATCTCCTGCCAGATTCTTCGCCAACAGGGCATCATAGTAGGCATCAATTCTCGCATCGTCCCAACCTAGGGGGCGGTAGTAGTCCTTCCGATTCTCGAAGGTTTCGGTGAAATCGCCGGGATCCACAATCACCAACCCGGCCAGCTTCTCCGGATAGTACACAGCAAAGCCCCGTACATACACCCCGCCCAGGGAGTGCCCTACTAGCAGGTAGGGAGGCGGCACCTCCAGGTGGTCCAAAATGCGTAGCAACCGATCGGCCACTCGCTTGGGGTTGGGCTGTTCCTCCACCGCCTCCGACTCGCCTATTCCCGGCCGGTCATAGGTGACAATAGGCCCAAGCTCAGCTTGCGCGGCAATGACTTTGTCCCAATTGCCCATGGGGGTGGCATAACCGCTTTCAAACACAATCACCGGCTGGCCCGGCTGGCGGCCTTCCAGGCCTAGCGTATTCACCCAAATATTGGCCCCGTCTACTTCAATAAATCGCTCCTGTGCATGGCTAGCACTCCATAAACTGCAGAACAAGAATGTGAGGGGTAAGATGAGCTTCAGCATAGAATTAAGTCATGTATGAGGAATAGATATTTAAATCTACTAAAAAAATAGTTATCCCCACTAATTTATTAGTTTGGAGCTAGTAAATTCAACTCTCTGGTAGCCATACCCGGTCACCCATGGGCGAGATTACCAGGTCGCTCTTGTGCTACCAAGCAAAGAGCGATTCCGCTTTATTCCCAGCTATACCTTTCTCATACCTGAATATGAGCAGCCTGTGCAGTCTTCCACTTAACAAGAGACAGGCCTACCTACTTTTGATCAGATAATCAAAATCAAGCACACCCTAGACCCCTGACTAACAACAGCTTACAACCCAATAAATCAAACATCATACAAACCCTATATTATCATGGACAGCATAACACCCAATGCCCACACTTACTCGCCCGATGACTTCACGCTAAGCCCTGGTATGGCCATTAGCACGTTTCAATCGGCGAGCCGGGGCACCTGCGGAGCCATCGTTTTCTCTACGGCCAATGGTAAACCCATGCTCTTAACCAACCGCCACGTAGTGGACTGGGAAGACAAAGAATATCGAGAAAACCAGGATTTATTCCTCCAAAGACTGGACCACGAGACCATCCGTATCGACCCAGAGGTGGAAAAGAAAATCAGAGATGGAGGGGTGCCGGTGTTCCACCCTCCGTATAACGGTGGTGAAAAAAAGGCCAAGGTGGTTGGCTTCGTCACCCGTAGTTCTAGCGTCTCCGATGCGGTAGTATGTGAGCTATTGCCGGAAGTGGAATATGACCGAGAGGTCAATTCACAACCCATGGGAAAAATTAGTGAGCCAGACGAGGGGGCTTATGTATTCAAGAAAGGGGTGGTCACCGGAAATACCTCGGGAGTGGTACATCAGGT
>JBCBHI010000070.1:0-12067 GCA_038525885.1 Bacteroidota bacterium | reverse complement strand
TTCACCAAAGCCTGAAGAAGTCTGAAATGGAGTTTGCCAAACTCCTGGGCATTGTGATTTCGGGATGATCTACCCTCCAGAGTAAAATACTCAGGAATAGGCTAAGGACTACCGAACCCATCTTCGAAATAAAGAAAGGCGCACCGAAACCGATGCGCCTTGTGCGTTTCTATTGGCAGAGGTGGGAATTACTGTACTACTTCCTCCTCCCCCGTCATAGGGAATATGTATCCGTACTCCTTTTCAATATCCTTCAAGGACATCAATTCTACGGTCATCCAGATTTTTATGTCCTCCTTGGGTTGGTCTGGGGTGATTTTAGGATACTGCGCCTGGCGGTGCGTTTCTACCGCAGCTATTTTGTCGATCACATCCAGCCCTTCAATCACCTGCCCAAATACGGTATAGCCACCGTCTAGGTGCGGGGTGCCGCCTACCTCAGCATAGGTAGCCAGCTGCTCTTCGGTATAGTCTACCTTGGGTACCGCCTTGCCGAATTCCTTCTCGATGGCAGCTACTAGCTCAGGGTCTGTAAACATGCGGTCGCGAAACTCCTCAGAGGATAGCCCCGCCTGCAAGTCTTGCAGCTTGCGTTGCAGGTCCTGATACTCTGTTTTCTGAAAGAGCATGCCCAGCAGTATGTTCAGGCTCTGGACTTGCATACGCTCATTGGCCCGGATGGCATCCTCTTCAGGATAGGACTGGCCCAGTACGATATACCATTGAGCACCGGAATTACGCGCGGGATTTCCCCGCTCACCGATACGAGCACCCGCCAAGGCACCTTTCTTGTGATAAAACTCCGGTACGTATTCGAAGGGAATTTCTATGTCAGGAGCATCAGACTTTACGCGGGCGATGTCGCCCCCCTGAATCATAAAGTTGTTGATCACGCGGTGAAAGATGGTGCTATCATATTCGCCGGCGTCGGCTAGTCGTAAGAAGCTCTCCTTGTGCTGGGGAGTTTGGTTGAACAGTACCACCTTCATATCACCAAAGGAGGTATGGATGGTCACTACCGGTTCTTTATCACCACAGGCAGCCAGCCCTAACAGTAGCAGGGCAAAGAGGGGAATCCATCGTTTCATAGAAATTGAAATAAGCTAGAATGCCCGAAAATACAACGCCCCTACCGAAGCACAAGTACCAATGTGTGAAAATGGACAATCCCTATGGCCTAACGGCAGAAGGGCGATTGCGCTGGCCTCCTTCCAGCGGTCGTACGGAAACGTACGCTTTCCCTTGCGCCCTACCTTTAGTATAAAATCGCCAAACCCTAGCGAGGAGCTACGTATTTTTGAGTAATTGGGGGATTCCTATTGAAACCAACACATGGCCACTTTCTTTCGGATGAATCGTAAGGTCCTTTACTGGGTATGCCAGTTAACTTGGTCTTCACTGTATCTGATTCTAGGTATAGTGAGAGTTGGGGGTTCTTTTGGCCAATCGGAGGTCATCTTTTTACTAGCCGGTACATCCTACCTTTTAGTGAGTACCCACCTTTTCCGGTATTTTATCCACCGCCGTAAGTGGATCAAATTGTATTTGTCCAAGCTATTGCCCCGGGTATTGGGGGCTATTGTAGTGCTTACACTTAGCTATTATGTTTTCTTCTCGTTGGTGCTGTATGCGGACTATAAACTGGGCCCGGAAGAAACTACACAAGAGGAAAGTATAGAACCCATCATTGATTCTTTGGGACTGGCCTATGAGGCAAGTCAAGGTTCTTTGCCCCTGGATTCTGCCTCAATATTAAATCCTGAACAAAACCCCGTGGATGAAGAGGCGGAACAGGTAACGATGTTTGATTTGGTGCTGGACCCCGTAAATGTGATTAGTATCATGAGTACCGGGCTCATCGTCTATTTCATTTGGTCTACTATCTACTTCATGTTTCACTACGTGGAGAGTTACAACCAAACTCTGAAATACGAAGCCACCATCAATGAAATAGAGCTCAATAAGCTAAAGTCGCAGCTCAATCCCCACTTTATCTTCAATGCTCTCAATAGTATACGAGCACTGGTAGATGAGGACCCGCGCAAGTCAAAAATCGCCATCACTCAGCTCAGCACCATTTTGCGCAACTCGCTCATTATGGACAAGAAACGGTTGATTCCGTTTACAGAGGAGATGGTAACGGTAAAGGATTATCTGGCCCTGGAAACCATCCGGTTTGAGGAGCGCTTGCAGACGGACTTCAAGCTGCACCCGGAAAGTTACCGGTTTGAGGTACCCCCCTTGATGGTACAAACCCTGGTGGAAAACGCCATTAAACACGGAATAAGCAACCTTGCAGCGGGCGGAGAGGTTATTGTGGAGACAGTGCTACTGAAGGAAGAAGATAAACTGGCGATCCGCATCCACAACAGCGGGCAGTACGTGAATGGCCAGCCTCGCAAAGGCACTGGCTATGGCATAGAAAACACCAAACAGCGCCTGCGGCTCATTTTTGGGCAGGAGGCCTCGTTTAGTATTAGCAACGAGTCGGCGGATAAGGTACTCACCGAAGTGGTGATACCTGTGAAGCCGTAATCATAATTGAACTCTGCCCCTGGCAGACAAACTGTATAAGTCGCGATAAATAAGGACGTATATGAAAGCAATTTTGGTAGACGACGAACGTCTGGCCCGGAAAGAACTGGCCAACTTGCTGAATGACCATGAAGATATTGAGATCATTGGCGAGGCAGTAAATGCCGATGACGCCAAGGAGCAAATTGAAAAGCAGCGGCCAGACCTGATTTTTTTGGACATCCAAATGCCTGAAAAAACTGGCTTTGAGCTGTTGGAGGACTTGGACTACATCCCCCGGGTTATTTTTACTACCGCATACGACGAATATGCGCTGAAAGCCTTTGAGGTAAATGCACTAGACTATTTGCTGAAGCCCATAGAGCCAGAGCGGCTCAAAGAGGCCATCAGTAAACTGGGTAAGGATGGCGGTGAGCCTGCTCCTAGTGAGCCAGAACCGGAAACTCGCAAGCTGGGCCTTAACGACCAGGTTTTCGTAAAGGACGGGGACCGCTGCTGGTTCGTTAGCCTGAGCAAAGTCCGTTTATTCGAATCTGACGGCAACTATATCAAGGTGTATTTTGATAATAACCGCCCTATGATTCACAAGTCACTGAATGCACTGGACGAGCGATTGGATGACCGGACCTTTTTCCGGGCCAGCCGCAAGCACATTGTGAACTTAAACTGGGTAGAAACCATAGAGCCCTGGTTCAACGGTGGTCTCATGGTGAAGCTAAAAGGTGGCGATCAAGTAGAAGTATCGCGCCGGCAGGCTGCCAAGTTCAAAGACAAGATGAGCCTGTAGTACACAGCCTCTTTCGTCTCAAAGCATCTTCTCCCACAAGGAGAAACCAAAAACGCCCAAGAAACCCTTGGGCGTTTTTGGTTGGTAAGAAAAGTAAACAAGCGAACTCAAATAGAGCTCGCCTGTCCAGGTAGTTGCGGAAATTGATGTTGTTGCGTATTCCTTGGGGAGTCTTATTCTCGCCGTTGTCGGTGTTTAAGGGCGGTGAGCCCGTCACCGACAACCTTCGCGATCCAGTGGCGTGGCTTTGCGCAGGCACCTTTCGGCGCTAAAACTCCAACAAGGGCCAGTCTTGAAAGTAAATTAGTTCGCAGGTTTTCGGCTTGAACCCATATTCCTTGGGGAGTCTTATGCGTAGTTCTTTACCTCACCACCACCCATGATGACGGTGCCTCGCAAAATCAGTTCCTTGTGTGAGGAGCCCTCCTGCATGGTTTTGAGTCGCTTGCGATCGTCGCTGAAACCGCCCATGATCGGGGTGATTTCCATACGCACGTTCCAGTCAGAAGGCACGATGAAGGTGGCACCACCAAACATGGCGAAAACATCGATCACCACGGGGCCTTCCACAATTTCGGCCTGGCTCAGGTCATAGGTGCCCCCACCCATGAAGGCCGTTACTTTTCCTCCGCGGAAGTCAGCAGAGTTCACGTGTATGTCGCCACCGCCCAATACTGCCGTTACATTCAGGTAGTCATCGGTAGCACCGTAAGAGACCGGTTCAGTTTTCGCACGGAATATTCCCAGTTGGGCACGTTGGGCTATTACCAGCAGTCCTCCTACAATGATGAAAGTAGGCCACAGCACATCCCAGCTCAAAAAGTCGATATCGAGGTACTCTTCCAGATAGTCACCCGTCAATAGTAGGGTACTGAAGGCTATCAGGATGATGCCTGGCAAGCGGTTCTCATCACTGAAAAAGACCGAAAAGCCAATCAAGAGCAAAAGACCTTTCCAGTTGAAAAGAAAGTCGGTAACCTCATAGGGAAGAATATCCAGGTTGCCCAGTAGAAAAACTATGCCGGCTACTACCAGCAGTATACCGAAGGAGATGGAGCGATTTATAACTTTTGCCATGGTAATAAAGGAGTTAGTTGACAGTACAAGTGTACGCCGTATCAGCTCCTGGGCCCATGGCCAATCGGCGAGGCCGGACAAAGTGTCGGGGAATCCGGGGGCAATCGGTAAAACCGGAAAAAAAAGGAGGGAAGTTGGAGGTTCGAAATTAGAAATTAGACGTTGGACGTTAGAGTTTCTGTGCTTTCTAATTTCTCGCAGAGATGAAGAGACTTACGTAGGGGCCGCAGAGGAGAGACAAAGTATAGACTTGAGAAATGAGACGACGTGACAACTTTCCCTATTGCCACATTATCTCATCAGCTCATCGATCCATCTTCTCATTACCGCATTACCTCATTGTCACATTAGCACATTTACTCCTTGCCTCATCAGCTCATTACCTCATCCCATTGTCACATTCCCGAATTTTCACATTGCCACATTATCTCATTGGCCAATTAGCTCATCAATCGCCTCCCAGATCAGGTCTTGTTCGAAACCACGGCCCACTAGGTAGCGGGCTACCTTTTGCTTCCGTATCCAGTCCTTGGTTTCCTTCTTTTCGTGCTCCCAGCGTTTCTTGGCCAGGGTCTGTAAGGTGAGCCAGTAGGCTTCCGGGTCTATTTCCTTCATGGCCGCCTTCATGCAGTAGGCACTGATGCGGTGCTGCTTCAGCCCTTGCTGAATTTTGAGCCGTCCCCACTGTTTCGTCCGAAACTTTCCTCCGGCATACGCCCGGGCAAACCGTTCCTCGTTGATGAAGTTTTCGCTGATCAGATCCGCAATGACCGCCTCGGCATCATCACCGTACATACCCAGTTCCGCCAGCTTCTGGCGCACCTCATGATGACTCCGCTCTTGGTACGCACAGTAGCGCGAAACCTTTACCTTTGCCTGCTGTTGCGTATACACAGGCTTCGGTCGACCGCGGTTGTCGTCGTAGCGCTTCATCTCCCAAACCTACACATTCGTTGAGAAATCGCTCAGCCCTCACCCTCCTGTATAGTGCCAATTTTATATCCGGCATCGCCCAAGGCATCTCCATGCTGGCTATCCCCTGGTACTTTGCCCAGCGAGGCCGTAGCGACGTTTTCTTCTTTTGGCTGGGCATCTTTACCATCATCGCCGTCGTGTGGAGCCTCTTTGCCGGCTCCATCATAGACCGGTTCCCGCGCAAGAAGGTATTCTTGGGTACCAATGCCGTAGAAGGGATCGTAATCCTGTGTATTGGCCTGTTTGGCATTAGCACCGGCAACATGACCGAGGTGATGGCCCTTGCGGTATTTTGGCTCACGCTGATGGGCTACAACATCCATTACCCCAACCTCTATGCCTTCGGGCAGGAGATCACCCCACCCGATCAGTACGTCAGGATCAACTCCCAGCTGGAAGTCATCAGCCAAACCACCCGGGCACTCAGCGGGGCGGGCGCCGCTATATTACTCTCTGGGGTAGACTGGCAGGGTGCCTTCTTGGGCCTATCCCTCTCCATCCAAATTCCTGCCTGGGACTTGGCCCATATCTTCGTAGTAGACGGTGCCACCTACTTTGTTGCCGTGGGGCTTATTGCTGCTATTCGGTACACTCCTTATGAGCGTAGAAAGGTAGAGCAAGGGAAGCTACTAGAAAGACTAAAGGGAGGATTCCGCTTCTTGAACCAACACCGGTTAGTAGCCCTGTTTGGCTACTGCACCCATAGCATATTTGCGGTGGCAGTAGTGATGATCCACGGGGTGCTGTCTCCCTACGTTACAGATTGGCTTCAGACCGACGGCCAGGCTGTAGGAGGTATACAACTCATGTATTCCATTGGTGCCGTAACTGCAGGCTTGTTTGTAAAACGGTGGTTTGCCACGGTGCCCACCCCCAAAACCCTGGTGGGTTTTATGGTGCTAGCTTCCGTTGCCTGCTATTGCAGTGCTTGGGCACAGTCGGTTACCCTGTACTTCGGCGTAGGTTTGGTCATTGGATTCACCAACGCTGGTAGCAGAATTCTGCGCATCTCCTACCTGTTCAGCCACGTACCCAACCAAGTGATCGGCAGGGTCAATAGCATCTTCACCGTTATCAACACCATCACCCGGTCGATTTTCATTTTCCTTTTTGCCACCATTTGGTTCCAAGGCCCAAAAATCCACCATAGTTATTGGGTCTTCGGTGGGTTTATCACGCTCATGGCCCTCATCATGGCCTTGAACTACCGCAAACTGGTCAACGCACCTAAGGAATCCTTATCGGTCTCCTCCTAACCACTACGCAGGCTGGTTTTCCATCTTGAAAGTGTTGACTAACCCACCTCCCATGTGGGGGCAGTCCAACAGGTGCTGGTAACCTTTGAAAGGAACTGTGGCCTTCTGGTACCCATATACCTCTAGCAGCGTCTGGGTGTAATGGTTATCGCCCATACTAATGTCTACATCCTTCATATTGAGCTGGCAGGGATGCTCATAGCCAGCAGCATGGGTTATTTCCAATATTTCCTTGCGCAGAGTCTTCACATAGTTCGCAAACCGGTCACTCTTCACCTCCGGCTTCACCCCAGACTGTAGCCATTTATTCTGGGTGGCTATGCCCGCAGGGCAGTTGTTGGTATGGCATACTTGTGCCTGTATACACCCGATGGAGAGCATGGCTTCGCGCGCCACATGAATCAAATCACACCCCATAGCTATGGCCATCAGAGCGCTGGCGGGTAGCCCTAGTTTCCCACTACCTATGAAGGTCACCTTGTGCGTAAGCGACCGCTCTAGGAAGATCTGGTATACATTGGAAAAGCCAAATACGAAGGGGAGCGATACATGATCCGCAAAAGAAGGAGGAGCCGCCCCTGTACCTCCTTCGCCACCATCCACGGTGATAAAGTCTGGGCCAGTACCCCTCCGCAGCATGGCATCTGCCAGTTCTTCCCACATCTCCATCTTACCCACCGCTGATTTTATGCCCACCGGTAAGCCTGTACCCTCAGCTATCATCTCAATAAAGTCCAACAGCTCTGGCACATTGCTAAAAGCACTATGGCTGGCCGGAGAAAGCACATCTTTGTTCATCGGTATTCCCCGGATCTCCGCAATCTCCTTAGTAATCTTCTCCTTGGGCAATACGCCTCCTTTGCCGGGCTTGGCTCCCTGTGATAGCTTGATCTCAATCGCCCGGATCTGCGGATACTCCTTCACCAGCGCCTTTAGCTTTTCCAGGCTAAACTTTCCGTGTTCGTCGCGCACACCAAAGTACCCGGTACCAAAATGGAACATGACATCCGCACCATACTTATGGTAGGGCGACAGGCTACCCTCTCCCGTATTATGATAGCAGTGGGCTATGTTGGCCCCTTTATTCAGGGATTCCACCGCATTCCTAGATAACGACCCAAAGCTCATGGCCGAAATATTGATGATGGAAGAGGGGCGGTAAGGCCGCTTCCGACCATTCGCCTCTCCTATGGCCTTAGGACTTGGAATCAGGTCTTTTTGGGTAAAGTTGGGGTGCTCCTTGGGTACCACAAAAGGCAGCAGGCTAGGGTTAATAAACATGTGCCCGGGCGCAAAGTGATCCTGGTCACTCCCAAAGCCGTGGTAATTATTCTGCCGTTTAGAAGAAGCGTAAATCCAAGATCGCTGCCGACGGTTAAAAGGAAGCTCCTCCCGGTTATTGGCCACAATGTATTGCCGCAATTCTGGCCCTATTTTTTCCAACAGATACCGAAGGTGCCCTACTATGGGGTAGTTGTGCTTGATCGTATGTTTCTTGTTGAAAAAAATATCCTTGATGGCTACTACGGCAAGCAGTAGGATGAGGTAGGCCCACCAAGGCACCAAGGTCACATAGCTCCAAAGGGTTTCCAGAAATTCCATGGGTGTTCGCTTCTTTTATCTAAAAAAAGCAAGATCCCGGCATAAAAAGAACGCCCCCTGAGAATATCTCCCAGGGGGCACATACTAATGAAGAGCAATGTCTGCTATTGGCGATCAATCAGGCCAAAGACTATATATTCAAGAAACTCCAAAATCTCTTTATCCCCACCTTCCAGCACCTTAATTTCAGTCAAACTTGGCAAGTGCTGAGAAAAATACTTTTGCTGGTGACTGGCCTCAATCATGGTGCTCACCACCGCTCTCGGATATTTGAAATTGGGGTTGATCTCCTCTACTATATCCGCCACCTTTTTTGTTAGCGATTTATAAGACAGAAAGTAACCTTCCCGATTATCCGCATCCACCTCCTTCGTCAGGTAGCTCTTAGAAGACTCCGCTACCACTATCTTGTGCAAAAGAGATTCGTCTACGTGGCTAAACTGCGGATCGTACGAGATATCATCTGAAAGTATGCGCAAGGCTATCTGTAATCTCCGCTTGGGGTCCTCAATGTTGTGCGTTTGAAATTCAACCTGATACTCCAACCACGCCCAATACCAAGACACCAAATAGGTAAGTAGCTTATGCTTATTTTCGAAATACCGATAGATAGAGGCTTCCGTCGATTTGATCTCGTTGGCTAATTTCTTGAAAGTGAATTGCTCAAAACCGATTTTCTCGATCAACTTAATGGCAGATTCTATTATCCTACGACCAAGCTCCGTTTGTTCCGGGTCACGGAGGTATATACGGTCATTAACACGAATCTGAACACTTGCAAAAGTTGCCATATGCTAAACAGGAGCTAATTCGGTAAGGAGAATTACAAACACAATAAAGATAATAATAGTAATACTATTAAACTTGGTGAAAGTTCTAAGATATACCTTTTAAAGACTTACTTTTAGTAGTAGAGGTAGAAATAAGGAACAAAGCGGGCAAAGTTTGTATTTTTATGCCATGGCAGTAGATCGGTTAGAAAACATCTTGAAAAATCACCGGCTGCGGCAAACACAAAACAGAACGGCCATTCTCGATGTGTTTGTAACCAATGCCAGTGCCTTATCTCATTCAGATCTGGAGAGTTCCTTAGGTAGCAAAGTTGATCGGGTTACTATCTACCGGACTATAAAATCCTTCCTAGACCACGGTATCATCCATAAGGTATTGGATGACGAAGGTGGGGCCAAATATGCTATTTGTAAGGATAGTTGCTTACCCCACAACCATCATCACAACCACGTACACTTCAAGTGTCAGAATTGTGGGAAAACACAATGCATGGAAGACCTCTCTATTCCAGAATTCATACTGCCGGAAGGTTTTGTGGCCAAGGAAATGGATCTGTTGATCCAGGGAAATTGCGCCAATTGCTCAGAAAATTAATGCACTAGTTCTTCAGTAGATTCCTTGGGCAACTCTTGGGCAGGTCCACCACCGGGTAAACTTACCCCTGGGGGGAGATCCAAATCTATAGGAGGAAGTTCCACAAATATACCTCCATCGTCCCCGTCCTTCTTCGGCGGTACATCTGCCTGCCATTGGTTAAACTTGAATAGTCTCACCAACAAGTATACGACTGCAATGTAGGCCACCCCACATATGATAAGCTCAATAATATAGCTTGGCATAACTCCTTACTTTGTAATTATCAACACCCCACCGAACGAATGGTTTTCGGCTATTAATTGATTTTTAACAATTTAAGAGGGGTAGCCCACCATTGGCTACCCTTTTGTCCTGCCCAAACAGGGCCCAATTACCGTTCAAATTGACAGATTTTGAGTTGAAATATTATTAAATCCGTTTACCCTTCGTAACTTACGCCACGCTATCAAAATTTCAGGCCTGCTGTTATCCAGATTTTGTCTGTGAGTTGGACTACATATGAACTTTAGTCTTTTCGCGAATCCCGCAGAAAATATTTTATTCGGGGTTTTTGTGGTAATCATCGCTTTATTCCTGATCGTAGATCTGGGAATATTCAATAAGCACGCACAAAAAATCTCCACCCGTTCTGCGGCGTACCAAACCCTCTTTTGGATTGCCATCTCTCTCGTATTTGGGCTGTTTATCCTCTATTTTGATGATTCACCTGATGCCGCATACAAATACTACTCGGCATATCTACTAGAAAAGGCCCTCTCCTTCGACAATATTTTTGTCATCCTCGTCATCTTTCGCTATTTCCGAATCGACGAAAAACACTACCACCGTATCCTTTTCTGGGGTATCCTGGGAGCCGTGGTTTTCCGGGGGCTCTTCATTTTTCTAGCTATTGAGTTGATTGCCCGGTTCGAGTGGATTCTGTACATCTTTGGGGCCTTCCTGGTGTATACCGGCTACAGAATGTTCACTGATGATGGGGAGGATGATTTCAATCCTGAAAAAAACCCCATCGTAAAGTTTGCCCGTCGGTTTATGGTCATTAGTTCTGATGACAGAGGTGGTAAGTTTTGGTTTCGCAAACGAGGAAAGCTGATCATCACTCACTTGTTTCTAGTCCTGATTCTCATTGAGACTACCGATATCATTTTTGCCTTAGATTCCATTCCCGCGGCTCTTTCCGTAGTGAGGGACAACAAGTTCGTAATCTATACCTCCAATATCTTCGCCATTCTAGGGCTCCGGGCCATGTTCTTCCTGCTTGCCAATATCATGGACCGGTTCCATTATTTGCAGAAAGGGTTATCCTTTGTTCTTATCTTCATTGGCGTCAAAATGCTCCTCGAAATCATCAATTTCCATATCGAGCCTTACATCTCATTGATTGTAATTGTTGTGGCAATTGGAGCCGCCATCATATATTCGTACATCAATCCTCCTAAGCACGCGCCAGAAGAAACCTAAGTACCGTGGCTAAACAGGCAAATAGGCTCTTTTTTCAAACGGAAGCCCATGTTTCCTGGCGCAGATTCAATAGACTTCTTTGGCTAGTCATCCTCCTCACCTCCAGCATGGTTATCGGCATGGGAGGGTTCATTCTCATAGAGGGGTACACCATGGTAGAGGCCTTCTATATGTCGGTCATCACCATTTCCACCGTAGGCTTTACCGAAGTACAACCGCTTTCTAGTACCGGTAGATTATTCACGGGGTTTTACATCATCCTCAACCTCGGTATCTTCGCCTACGTTGTGTCGGTGCTCACAGCCTACCTGTTTGAGGGCGAGCTCAACCGCATGTACCGGCAGTACCTATCGCGCAGAGTACTCAGAAAAATGAAAGATCATACCATTGTTTGCGGCCTGGGCCGGAATGGGTTCAAGGCCTGCGAGGAACTACTCCACAGTGGGGAAAAATTTGTGGTCATCGATAACAACGCACTGTCATTAGAGCGGTATCCACAGGCCAAGGAATTTCAGGTCATTATAGGCGATGCTACCCATGATGAGGTGCTAGAGAAGGCAGGCATACATCAGGCTCGCGCACTGATCACTACCCTACCTTCTGATGCGGATAATGTGTTTATCACCCTGTCTGCCAGGGAGGAAAACCCTGACGTATTTGTCATCGCCAGAGCCTCTGAGGAAAAATCCGAAAGCAAGCTCAAGCATGCCGGAGCCCATGAGGTGGTTATGCCAGATGCTCTGGGTGGTTTGCACATGGCCCAGCTTGTCACCAAACCTCACGTTATCGAGTTCCTAAACCTACTGAACGGTATCGGAGAAGAAAGCCAGAATATCGAGCTAGAGGAAGTTCAGTTTGAGGACCTTATTCCTGCCTTCCAGAATAAGTCCATTCGTGATTTGGATGTGCGCAACCAGACCGGAGCCACTATCATTGGGTTCAAGGATGATCAAAGAGGCTTCCTTTTCAATCCTTCGGCTGATAC
>JBCBHI010000069.1:0-12096 GCA_038525885.1 Bacteroidota bacterium | reverse complement strand
TTTCGGCACTCGCCGGCTGACGCCAAGCACCCTGACGGGTGGCCATTGCGGGCTCAAACAATGCCTCTATCGCTTACGCAGTAATACTAACTGGCGGATTACTTCGCTGTTGTCTGTGTTAATGGAGCGGCATCCTGGCCCAGCGGCAAGAAAATCAACTCTAGCGGGCAAATTAGTTGCTTTCGCTGGGGTCGCACTCGACTGAGGAAAAACCCTTTCCGGCCTCCGGCCACCTTTCCCTGATGAGGGAAAGGATTTCTTTGCGCCAAACAAAGATTGAAGGCTCAATTTTACCCTCGACTTTTGACACGATCACAGTTAGAATCTCTCCCTCCTAATAAGACATCCTCAGTTTAAAGCAGAAGACTGACAAAGCGCTACTCCAAAAACGAGATAGCCTCCTCAATCATACTATCCCGGCCTTCTTGGAGTAGCTGTACATCCAACATTACCCCTACATCTGGATAGACACCTAGCTCCGTTTGGTGACCCTCCAGGTCGATGGTTTGGGTACCCGAATACCGGAGGTACCAGCCGTTGGGCATCTCGTGCGTAACCGGAATACCCGCGCCACCTCCGGTGGTATCGCCCATTAGGGTAACGTGAGGATAAGCATCCATAATGGTAACAAAGGCATTGCAAGCACTGTAGCAAGACCGGTTGGTGAGCACTACCACCGGGTTAGTATACACCGCGGTATCTGCCGGGGCAAGCATATAGTCGCGCCAGTCGCCAAATTCATTTACCCCAGGTCCACTCTTATAGCGGTACTGATAGACCAGCCGTTCTTGATCAGCAAATTGGCTGGCTAGCGAGAAGGTATTGTCTAGGTTACCCCCAAAGTTGTCCCGCACGTCTAGAATGATTCCCTTGGTGTTCTGGTAGTGCGTGAGCAGGTAGTGGAGCTGCGCCGGAGACCAACTCTGAGCAAAGGATGCGTACCGGATATAGGCAATCTCCGGGGCGATCTCTAAATGGATAAAGGGTCCTGTACGGTGCTCCTGACCCTGCCAGTAGCTACGTTCTACCACCGTGCCGTCAAAGTTTGGAGGGAAATCCAGGTACCAGGTCCAGTTGCGGGATACATCAAACGGAGTCACCAGATTCACATGTCCATCGCGAAGCGTGAATATCATATCTGCGATTACCTGGAATAGCTCTTCTTCCGAGAGATTCTCCTGAACCCGTGGGCGGTAAACATCATATACCGAATCCCAGTCAATCTGCTTCACTTCGAAAAAAGAGTAGCCATCGCGCAATTCTGCCCATGCTGCTTCAAAAACCACCACTGGGTCTGTACTGGCTCCTTCCGTGAAGAACACCTCTTCGCAGCTAGTAAATGCAAGTAGGGCCAGGAGTGGAATCAATAGTTTCTGTTTCATAGCCGGGTATCGAATAGAAGTGAGATTTGATGACTGGCGAACCGAGTGGGGAAAGCCGCGTACCGCGTACTGAAAAAATCGAGGGCATAGCCCAAGGTGATGCGGTTTCCTTGGCTGATGGGGGCGCTCCATTGCGTGTTCCACCGCAAGCGGGTAAAGTTGCCGGGGTGTAGCCAGTTGGGGTTGCCTAAAATTTCCCCCAAGAATTCCGCCGCATGCACATCGAACAAGCTGTTGAAATTATGTTCGAAACCCACCCCGGTGAGGGGCAGAGTAAGCCTGCTGCGCAACGGGTAGGTCCGTGCTTTGATACTGATGGGGTAGGATATTTCTGCTACCGGCCCAACGGTATTGAAGATGTCCCAGAAGAGGAAGGTGTTTTGCAGGCCATTGTGAAACTTGCCGTGTACTACCGTTTGCCAGGCGCCGCCTACCCAAAGGTGGCCTTGCGCCACGGGTTGCGTCTTCCATACCCAACTATAGTCCACTTCAATCAGCCAATTGAAGGTGTTGTTGCCCTGGTTGAAAGTGGGGAGGGTAGGAGAGGCCTGCCCAAAACCAAGCCGAACATCGGTTTGGTCTACCGTTCGGGCTTTATAGGTAGGGTAAGACCAGTTCAGGCCGCCCATCCATCCGCGGTACTGTAAAGGGGACATGGCCAAATCCTGAAACCGATAGGGGGATGCATACAGCCCCAGACCAGAGAAGTCGGTCCTTTCCAAGGAGTCCTTCTGGGCGTAGGCTGCGGAACTCAGCCCCATGATTGCCCACAAAATCCAACAATGTTTCATGAGGGCAAGTAATACAAAAAAAGCCCAAATCCGATCAGGAAATGGGCTTGCTGGGTGTTTTAGATAATGTTATCGATCCACAATGTTTAGGTGTGCGGTAGCAGATAATCTGCCCCCCAATCCTAAACGGATACCTTGTTCATCTTCTACTACTTTGCGACCACGAATTACCTCCCGGTATTCGTCAAGCGAGTATTGGAGTACAGCGTCCTTTACCCGGGCCCCTCTAAATATGTCAACCGCTTGGTTGTTCACTAATATTTCCATACTTGTTCCTGAAAAAAAGTTAGTACTCATGTATGTTGGCCTATGATGATAGACGACATTTTTTGAGAAAAGGTTGAGAAAATAGTTTAAAAAAATATTCAAATATTTACATAAACCGATTGAAAATTTGACTTCTATGGAAAATCAGTCAATCCGGAACTCCCAAAAAGCACCTGAGCCAGTAGGCCTGTACCCCCATGCCCGCCGGGTGGGCAATCTGTTGTTCCTATCCGGAGTGGGACCGCGCCAGCGGGGTAGCAAAGAGATCCCCGGGGTAACCCTAAATGCCGAAGGGGAGATAGTGCAGTATGACATTGCCGAGCAATGCCACTCGGTATTTACCAATGTGCGGTACATTCTGGAGGAAAGCGGCAGCAGCTGGGATCAGCTAGTGGATGTTACCGTATTCCTTACCAACATGAAGGACGATTTTGCTACCTACAACAAGATCTACGCCGAATATTTCAAGGATAATTTGCCTTGCCGTACCACCGTGGAGATCAACAAACTGCCCACGCCTATTGCCATAGAGCTCAAGTGTATCGCCACTATCGAATGAGACTCATGCGCTCATTAGGTCTGTATGGGTAGAGGTTTCCTTGGCGCCCTGCCCCACAATGACTTCGTCAGTTTGCAGGTTGTCATTTATCCCCTGTATGACTTCATCCAGTTCCTCAGCCGACCGATACACTTGGGATAGTAGTAAGTCGGCCTCGTGCGGACTATGAAGTGTGGGATCTTGTAAAATGGTGATCAACCCGAGTAGACGCGCCAGGGGACCGCGTACCTTATGCGCGTTCATGTAGGCATACTCTTGTAGTTGGTGATTGCGCGCCTGGAGCTTGGTAGTGCTTTCTTGCACCATCTTTTCCAGGTTGATGTTGATGTGGTCCACCTCTTGTTTGGCAACCTCTAGTTCCTGAGTTTGTTCCAGTAGCAGTTTGGACTGCTCTATGCGGTAGCCATGATTTCTCTTTAGCCTTTGGTACAGATACAGCATGCCCAGGGAGAAGCCTGCCACCACAATCAGCAAGGCGATGATCAAGGTGTTGTATTGGCGGTTACGACTTAGCTGTACCGCCTGCTGATGGTTCAGCGCGGCCAGTTGTTCATTTTCCTGTTCGCGCTTTTCTGCTTCGAAAGACGCCCGCAAGCTCTCGTATTGTTCGTGCCTGGCTATTTGGTTCAAACTGTCCGAGAGGGAAGCAAATCGCTGCCAGTGGCTAATGGCACAGGGCAAATGCCCTTCCGTAGAGTCTAGCTGGGCTAGCTGTACTTGTAGTTTGAGTTCTAGATCTGCAAAGCCGTGTTTTCGGAATAGCCCTAGTGCCTCATGCAGGTAGCTCCGCGCGCTGTCCAGGTGAACCTTTTGGTCAATCCAAACATCTGCTATGCGGCGCTTCAAACTCCCAATAGCAATGTCGTCCTGGTGGGGTGAGGCGGCATAATACCGTAAGGCCTTGTGCAGATAGGTCAAAGCCTGTGGGTCATGATTATACTCCCAAAGGTGGGCACCCAAAGCCCCATACAAGGACGCCTCACCAAAGTCGTTTTTACCCTTCACCTTTTCCAGGCCTTCGGTATAAATTCGGATGGCACTGGCAGTATCCCCCAAATGGCTGTAGGCTTTGCCCAGAAAGAAACTAGCTTCTCCCAGGAGTTGATAATTACCGATTTCCTCCATCAAAGGAATCACTTGGGCCATGTATTTTGCCACTCCTTCATGGTTTTCCTCTACATATTCCAGATAACCCAACTTCATCAACAGGTCGCCTATCCGGTGTATGTCCTCGGACTTCATTATGAAATCGTAGCTGGCAATGTATTGCTCCAGGGCGGCAGGAAAGTTCCTTTGTGCCAAGTACACATACCCTAGTTGTACTAGGGCGTCGGCTACCATGGTAGAATCACCCGTAGCCTGTGCCAGGGTGAGGGCCTTTTTCGCCAGGGCTAAGGCTTGCTCTTTGTCATCTCCCAGTAGTTCCTTGCTTTGGGTGAGGAAAGCATACACCTGGGAAGAATCCCGTTGGTAGTAGGAAGAAGAGGGGCTATCTGTCTGAAGAGCAAATGCCTCCTGAGTCCAAAGTAGTTGGCAGAAAAAGCCAACTAGAAAAAGTGAAACTCCAAAACGCATGACCAACCTGTTAAGGTGATACCTCTGTAAAAAGAGGTTAAAAAAGTATCCCGCTAAACTAAATTACCGGATGGGCAGTGACTTGTTTGGAATTGTACGGAATTTGAGGACGATTGTCGGTGAATAGACGGTAAAGAGGTTATGATTTAACCGAAGTAGAAACTATAATTTTTTCTAATGGGGTATTAGATTCTTTTAGGATCAGCCTTGCAAATACCTGAGACAAGGTAGTTTCTACTTCGGTTGGTTTCGGCGTTATTCTTCTCTCAAAGTACGAGCGGGGTTGGCCTTCAGATGGCGGTAAGTTTGCCAGCCTATGTTGGTAAGGAACAACAGGGCCATGGTGAGAGCGGCTGCTACAAAAGGCCAAGGGGTGAGGCTGATGTGGTAGCTAAAGCCAGATAGCCATTGGGTGAGTACCCACCAGGCTCCGGGTACGGCAATGAGCAGACCGATCCCCAGTAAGAGGGCGTATT
Source organism: Bacteroidota bacterium (assembly GCA_038525885.1). GTDB lineage: Bacteria > Bacteroidota > Bacteroidia > Cytophagales > Cyclobacteriaceae > DMST01. The sequence continues at coordinate 7,046 of JBCBHI010000069.1, read as the reverse complement.
CCTTGCTGAGCAGCCAAAGAATAGAGGAGGACTCAGCACCCAGAACCCTACGGATAGCCAGCTCACTCGATCGCATTTTGAGGCTGTAAGCAATCAGGCCTAGTAGGCCCAAGAAGGCGATGCCCAGTGCTATGACAGAGAAGGTGGTGATCAGGAGCATTTGCTGGTTTTCGGACTCGTATAGCTGCGCAAACAGATCGTCCATAAAGGCCAGGTCTAAGGGTTGAGTGGGGAAAAGCTCGCCCCAGGTATTCTCAATGGCCGCCATGGTTTGGGGCAGATCTTCGGCATGCCCTTTTACCATAATATGGTTGAACAGCTGAGGCTCATACACCATCACAATAGGGTCAATGGTATTCCGCAGGGACTCCTGATGGAAATCCTTTACTACACCTACCACAGGGCCCCGTGGGAAGTTCAGTAGCCCGTTAGACCAACTAAATTCTTTACCTATGGCTTCCTGGGGAGTCCACCCTACCAGGGCCAAAGCGGTCTCATTGAGTATGTAAGCCTGCTGTTGGCCGTTGATCAGGGCCGCCATCTCTTGCCAGTTGGTAAAGGGCTGAATGCCCTCAGGCCGTTCTAGGTGCTCAGGAAACGTACCGCCTGCCAGTAGCTCCATTCCCAAGGCTTCCACATAATTTCGGTCTACTACCTGTATGTCTGCAAAGGGCGCCTCATCTTGGTCGGTAAAGACCCCTTCGGCGTAGATATTACCTGCATCGCGAATTTCGTAGCTCGGAATTGCCATCACCGCCGTTACCTCCAATACCGAGGGGTCACGCAGCAGGGCCTGCCTAAAATTTTCCATACCTACCTGCACATCTACATTGAGCTGGCGGATGGCCAGGAATTGGTCCGGTTGTAGGCCCAGGTCCTTCTTCAGCAAAAAACGGTTTTGCTGATAGGCTACTAATGCACATACAATCAGCGATAACGAAATGGTAAACTGCAGGCCTACCAGTACATGGCGCAAGTTGAATTTGGGATGAGCACCTACGGTAGCCCCCTGGCCTTTCATGACCGAGATAGCCTTGAAGCTGCTCAACCGAAAGGCTGGGTACAGACCCGCTCCCAAACCCACGACCGTAGCTATGGAAAGGAGACCTACCCCTACAAACAGGATGGGAACAGAAAAGGTGAATCCGGTAAGCTGCTCGTATAGAGGGAGTAGCAATGGAAGACTGAGGGCGGCTGCCATAGCCGCTAGCCAGGCAAAAACCACCGACTGGCCTAGGAAGTACCTGATTAACTGGCTCCGGCTACTGCCCATCACCTTTCGGACTCCTATTTCGCGTGCACGCGCCAGGGATTGCGCCGTGCTTAGGTTCATATAGTTGATGAGCGCAATCAGCAAAATGAAGATCCCCACTGCGGTAAATAGAGGTACCGTCCAGGCACTGCCTCCGGGTACAATCTCCCGGGCAAGATCGGACTGTAAATGGACGTCCGCAAGGGGCCAAAGCACCAAAGAAAGCTCTTCTGGATTGTCTGTGTGCTCAGCAATGAAATCCGGCATCTTGGCCTGCACCGAAGCCCCGTCAGCGGCGTCACGCAATTTCAAATACGTATAAGCCCAGCCTGTACGCTCCTCTGGCGAGGTGAAGGAGGTGAGCAAGGTAATGGGCATGTGAGAGGTAGTGGGGACGTCCTCCATCACAGCGGTGACGGTATAGGTATCGAACGTTTGGCTATTGTTGCCCAATATTTCTATAGAACGGCCTACTGCCTTGATAGTGCCGAAATATTTCTGTGCTGTACTCTCCGTTAACACTACCGAGTAGGGATCTGCCAAGGCTTGGGAAGGATCGCCTTGAGTAACCGGGTAGTCGAAAACATCGAAAGCCTCCGCATCTGTGCTGAAGGCATGCAGTTCCTTAAAAACCGATTCTCCTACCCGAACCGTACGAGGGTTATAATTTTGGAACCGGACCACCTGCTCTACTTCAGGAAAACTCTCCGGCATGGTGTTTACAAAGTCTGTGGTAATGCGGGCAAAGTGCTGGTCGTATCCGCCAGCAGTTTGTATGTGCATACTCACCCGGAAAATTTGGTCGGCCTGGCTATGATGACGGTCATACCGGTACTCATGGTATACATAATCACCAATGAAAGTGGCCGCTAGCAGACCCAAGGAGAGCCCCAGAATATTGACCCAAGAAAAAATGCGCTGCTTTCTCAGCGTCCTTATGGCAAGAAGTAGATTGTGCTTTAGCATGATGGGAAACGTGCTTTTCTATTGAAACGCTGACAAGGGGTGTTTCCGCTTCATACTTTCCACGAAAAGTACATCAGACTTGGGAGTGGTTTCATGGACCAAGATGTGGTAGGCTAGCCGTTTTTTTCCAGGATCATTCGTATGGTTACCTCTATTTCATCACCCATGAGCAGGCTGTTGCCTCCTATTCCGTAGTCCTGCCGATTGAGGGAAAACCGACCCTCCATGACCGCCTCCTTATTACTGGTTTCGAATGAAAAAGGGATAGAAACCTGCTGGGTGGTGTCCTTGATGGTGCAGTTAAAGACTCCCACAAACTGGGTGTTATGGATTTGTTGTAAGGAGGTGGATTGCAGTGAAATGAGGGGCCAGGTGGCACTGTTGAAATAGGTGTCGCTCTGTAGGTGCCGATCCCGAGCACCTATGCCCGTATCAATGGTGGACACGGCTACTGAGGCAAACAGGGAACTGCTACTAAGAGCTTCGGGAGCAAAATCAAGCTGGTACTTCAATCCTCTTAAAGAACCGTCTACGGCTACGCCCGCATTGTCGATCTCGAAGCGGATGGTGTAATCGTTTACCTTCCATGTGGAGGTTTGGGCAAAGGCCACCTTACCCAAGGAAAGGAGGATTCCGATAGTGATCAGCAGTGGTCGCATGCTTGATTGCTTTCATAATTAACTGCTGAACGCCTAAATGGATTGTAGAATGATAAGAATATTGCGATGAAGTTAGGGAGCCGACCAAACACAGGTCAATCCTCCAATGAGGAAGCATCACTTGGGGGGAGTACCCGGGTAAAGTCTTCGCGGCTGAAATGGTTGCCTTCCTCAACCAAGGTGTTGATTTTTTGAACGACCTCGTTGAACTCCTCCACGGACTCTTGCAAATGCGTGAAGAGTAAGTCGTTGTTGGGGATTTTGCCTGATAACTCAATCAGGTACACTAAGCCCTGTATGCGGGCGAGTGGGGCACGAAGCAGGTGTGCATTGATAAAGGCATATTCAGCCAGTCGGTCGTTTTGAGTTTGTAGCTCCAGCGTACGGTCCTTTACCAGCCTCTCCAGGTTATGATTAATTCGCTCAATTTGTTCCTGATGGGCTTTCAATTCTTCGTTTTGGAGCTGGATGCGTAGGTTTTTCTCCTGAATCTCTTCGTGACTGGTTTGCAACCGATGTTCGAACCGCCGCACTAAGCGCATAAAATAGATGAGTGGGAAGTTGAGAAAAATCCAGAGAGCCACCATGGCCCGCTTGAAAGCTACATAATTTTCATCGATCACCTCCAGGATTTTAAAATCAGGATTGGCCCCCATGGAAAGCAAGACGTCCGAGGAGAGGGTAAAAGCAAAAAGGATAGCCTGAGCCACAAAAAAGGAAACTTTCTCTTGGGGCCACCTAAAAATGAGGTAAGGGATAATGGTAAATACTACGATGCCGGTGGGCACCCAAAGTAAGGACACTTCATGGGTAGATCCGTTGAGGCCCGGATACACCAAAAACAGACAGGGGATCAAAAATACGAGCAGGAACCGGCTGACCGTAAACCACTGTATGCGGTTGAAGAGCAGAGCCACCACGCAGAATGCCATGCCGATAACATACCGGAGGGTGGCCTCGTCCACTTTGGCCAGCAACAGGATGTCAGTACAGACCACGAGCCCAAAAATGCAGCCAATCACAAAATTGATTTGGTTGCTGAGCACAATGGCTCTGGACTCCGGGGTAGGAAAGACCCTGGTTCCTCTGGGTAACCCTAATTGGGATACGGTTTGCCAGAACCGAATGAGATTAGGCTGTTTCATAAGGGCACCCGGAAGTAACTTATTTTTGCTTAGTAAGCTCGCGCAAGCGGCTCAGTTCCAACTCACGCTTCATTAGTAGCCACTTAATGTACGTGAAGGGAAGGTTTATGATTACCCAAACCGAAAGTAAGGATCGTAAGTAGTAAAACCTATATTTTCTAGCGGAGGATACTACCGAACCCTGATGGGGTATGGAAGACAGTAGAATCTCCAAAGAAAAATAGACCAGCACTAGCATATAGACCATTCCCAGGATGTAGAGCAGGCGTTCGTACCGGAGGGTAAGCACCAGCTGTGGAATGACCGAAAAAGCCGCTACCACATAGGGAAACCAGAATAAATCCTGCTCCCCTACGTGACCAGACAATGCCGGGAACAGAAATACTACTAGGGGGAAATCGATAACGAACAGAATACGCGACAGGTGGGTGAGGCCCAGGTAGCTGATAAATAAATGAATGAAGGAGATGAAAACAATGAGTACCATCAGCAGGAGTGAAAACTCCCGGATGTTAGGATCAGAGTTGGGCGCAATGATCTCAATGAGACCAAAAATGGGAATAATGAAAAGGAAAAAGGTATTGATGCCGTTGGCAACAATGATAGGCCTCTGCTGTTCCTCTGCCATCGAGGGGGTGATTCCTACCCTTACCAAATTGTTGATAAGTCCGCGTAACTTTTTCACGCAGTAAATCTAATACCCCTGAGGCGGGAGTAATACCCGCTAGTGGCAGAATTCTACAAAACGTCCAAAAAAGGAGTTGAAAGCACTAATTCTTTTTGAAATCGCCTCGCTTGATGGATTTGATGAGCTCATTCCAAGCAAAAGGATTCAATAATGGAATACCCCTGACCCCAGAATTGTATTGGTTGTAAAACTGCTGATCGAAGTAGTTTCGATAATTGCTGGAGGCATCCATGGGCGTTTGCGCAATGAGCAAAGCCATCCTTTCGGGGGTCATTGACCGGGCCAGGGCTAGCTGCTGTTGTACGTTAGGGTCGCTCATCGCTAAAATGGACTCCCGCAGTTGTCTTTCCGTAGGGTAGGGGAGTACTTCTACTTCGGACAGGTAGGTGGTATCCTCTTCCATTTCTATCACCAAGGTGAGTTTATCCCCTTCCTCGGCAGTAAGCACAATCCACTGGCGCTGGAAGCCTACCGCAGAAACCAGTATGCTATCTCCTTCCAAGAAAACATCGCTGAAGAAACCATTCACGTTGGTAGTAGTTCCTCTTCCGTACCGGGGAGAATATACGTGCACACCCATGAGCGGAACCTGAGTGCCGGCCTCTAGTACCACCCCACTTACCTGTATTACTAGCCGTCCGTGCACCCGGGTGTAATCCTCATCGTCTTGAGTCTGGCCTGCTGCTGGCAAGGCCATAAGGAGGCTGAGAAAAACAACTACGAGTCCCGAGAGGGTATACTTCAATTTGTTCGCTGCTATGTCCATGTTATACGTATGGATGCTTCTTACCCCTAAAAGGTTTGAACCTTTCATAAAGTTTCCAAGATAGGAAATCCCCCCAACTATTGGTACGTTTGGTCACCTCCGCTCTTGCCATGCGCCTAAAGAATTTCAGTCTGCAATATGGGCTTCCCTTGTACAAAGCATTTTCTGATGAAGCCCGGGTACGAATTTTGCACCTCATTGTACACTGGGAACGCATGTGTGTGTCTGACCTGGAATTGACGCTGGATTTTACGCAGACAAAGACCTCCCGCCACGTTACCTATTTGAAGAATGCAGGCTTGGTTTATGCTAAGAAAATAGACCAATGGGTATTTTACTCCGTAAAGGAGGAGGTGCAGGACTTTGTGAACCAGATGTTTTCTTATCTGGCGAAAGACGCCCAACTGCAAAAAGATTTAGAGATATCTCAGATATTGCATAGCAATCGAGAATTAGCTCTCAATAAGATAGGGAGGGGCTGGACTCCTTAAGGATTGAGAGGACTAATAACAAACAAGTATTAATTGAAGAGTTGAACCGTATTAATTTTTACTACTGAGCATGAGTAAGTGGATTTTGTCAGCACTGATGTTGTGGGGGACATCCGTGGCATGGGCACAGGGTACCTATGATTTTGATGGGAAACTGGTATATGAAGTAGATGGTATTCCCAATTCTATTGATTTCGAGAGCATCCGGTATATTGAAGTATACTACAGCCTAACCAAGCCATGGATCATGGTGGCTTTTCAGGCACCCAATCAGCGGGTGTCCTACCTGCTGGATGGCCGCGGCCAGGCAGAGTACACGTTGAAAGAAGTAGGCAGTAGTAAAACGGCGTATTTGAACGAGGATGAAGGCATTGATTTTAACGCCATTTTTGGGCGTATGCCCGTATGGGATTCACCCTTTCATGCTACTGGCCGCACCCGTACGCTGGCAGGGAAGGGATGCAGAGAGTATTACTTCGCCACGGATTCGTTGTACACTATTGTGTGGATGGAGCCGAACTTTAACGTGAAGGGGCAGCTAGACCTGCAAAACTTATTCTACAAGTTTCACTATACCTTCAAGGATGGCGAGAACTACTTGCCGCGAGGTTTTGTGTTTTCCATTGCTTCGGGTGTAGCTGGCGAGGAACCGTCTACTCAGCTCAATATGGTATCTAGGGAAGTAGTGCGCAGCCAGCTCAACCTGGCCAACTATACCATCATAGAGCAGCCTGAAGAGGCTGAAGGGGAGGACTAAGGGACCAAGCAAGATTTCTGGGGACTAGCTTTCAAAGAAACCGGCCCTAGTTGGTGTTTAAGCACTGCAAGTGCGTTCCGGTGCCGGGCTTACGCCCTAAAACACCGAAAGTCGGACCTCGACAATGGCGAGTAATCCCCAGAATTCTTGCTTGATCAGGACTAGCTGGCAAATGATAAGGACATGAAAAAGCCGCTACCCAGTGAAGGGAGCGGCTTTTTCTATTTCTTATGCTGAGCGACGTGCTTATACGTAGTTGTTAAGCATTACGGGCATCACCAGCATCAGCATGTCTTCGTTTTCATCTTTCTCGCTAGGGATG